>CAMFLD010000015.1 GCA_945957245.1 uncultured Flavobacterium sp.
CGTAATATGATTAAGGGCGGGATTTATATTTATCCAACCAGTTCCAAATCGCCAAAAGGGAAACTGCGTCTGCTTTACGAATGCAATCCAATGGCTTTTATTGCAGAACAGGCAGGTGGAAAAGCTTCAGATGGATTTGGAAGAATTATGGAAATACAACCAACAGAGTTACATCAGCGGGTTCCTTTTTTCTGTGGAAGTTATAATATGGTGGAAAAAGCAGAATCATTTATGGCTAAATATTAAGTAGCAAAGTCATAAAGCAGCAAAAATTTTTCATTCAGTATAAATAAAAAAGCCGGCATTAGCCGGCTTTTAAACTTTGTGGCTTGTCGCTATTTATTCATGTGTGTCATTTCATAAATGAATGTATCCAAATCTACATTCAGTATTAATAATGACATAGCTTTATCTACAATAAACGAAACATTTCCCGGAGTAAAACCAAGTGCCAAAGCAAATTTAGTCAACACTTCTTTTTGCTTTGGTCCTAAAACATGGTCTACATATACCATTCTGGACAAATCATACAAACGCTCTAATCTTTGGGTATATAAGTAAGGCGGATTAATCGGGTATTTTGAAGGATTTTCTAATATTTCTTCGTATTCTGATTGAGAAATTTCTAAACGTAGCGCAAGCTTGTCAAGGAATTCTTTTTCTTCTTTGCTTAAATCGCCATCGGCAATAGCAACACGTACAATTGCTGAAAAGTGGCCTTTATTTCTGTTTTTGAATTCGCTATCAAATAAATCTGAAAATGACATATTATTATGGTTTTATGCTGCAAATATAATTGAAATAAACTGTTATCGAAAACGGAAACCAAAAATGTTTTTGGTCGATTTTACCCCTAAAGAAGAAAAGCGAAACAAAATAAATTGTAAGTTTACGTACCAAAACAAATCCATCCCATGCCTGATTTTTTGACAAGTTTCTCTATCGGATTAAAGCACTTATGGAATATAAGTGCCTATATGGACATTCTGTTTTTGATAGTCCTTTCTGCTCCATACGAATTTAAAGCATGGAAAAAGTTACTGATTCTTGTGTCCCTTTTTACCGCCGGTCACACACTGGCATTGTTACTTTCTGTTTTCAATGTGATTTCGGTTAAGGCGAATACCATTTCATTGATTATCCCTGTTTTTGTATTAATTGCTGCCCTTTTTAATATAATTTCTGCCAGTAAACTGGGCAAGAAAGACCGTATTACATTTATTGCCATACTAACATCACTACTCGGCGTTCTACACGGACTTGGATTCTCGAGTTACTTCTTTGATGTTGTACCCGGAAAACCCACTGACAGGTTGCTACCGCTTTTTGAATCTTGCTTAGGATTTGGAATTGGGCTGGTTATTGCTTTAATCCTGGCCCTTGTTTTGGCTTATGTGGTAGAAACATTACTTAAATTTTCCAAACGTGACTGGGTTTTAATTATTTCCGGTTTGGCTGTTGGCATAGTACTTCCCATGATTTTACGTTACATTATGTAAGGATGGAATAAATCTAAAATTGTCTTTTTTAACGGTAACTCAGCCTTCTACTAAATCTTTATTAAATAAAAAATACGGAATAGTATTTTCGATATATTTGCTCTTACAATTGCCGATTCGATGAAAGAAGAAAAACAGCTTAAATACGACATTGCTTATCTAAGGATTGCGAGTGAATGGGGAAAACTTTCCTATTGCAAACGAAAACAGGTTGGTGCAATTGTAGTACGTGACCGTATGATTATTTCTGATGGTTACAATGGCACGCCTTCGGGTTTTGAAAACTGCTGTGAAGATGATGAAGGGCTTACAAAATGGTATGTCCTACATGCTGAAGCTAATGCTATTTCAAAAGTGGCCCGTTCCACACAAAGTTGCGAAAATGCTACCCTTTACATTACACTTTCCCCTTGTAAGGAATGCAGCAAGCTTATCCATCAGTCGGGTATAAAAAGGGTTGTTTTTCAGCACGGTTATCGTGATACCACGGGACTCGAATTCCTAAAAAAAGCAGGAGTAGTTGTAGACCAGATTGAAGATTTAGGATAAATTGCAAGCTCTCTAAACAGGGACAATATAAATGAATTCAAAGGAAAAATACTTACCGATATTACTTTTTTCGTGCGTTGCCATGGGTGTCGTAATTGGTGGCATGATTAATTTTCCTAAACGGACGATATCAAAGGACAACGCCCGGAAAGCGAAAATTGAACGTCTTATTGACTTTATCAATGAAGAATATGTTGACGATGTCAATTCTGATTCTATTGTCGACATGACTGTAAACAGCATTTTATCTAATCTCGACCCACACTCTGTCTATCTCCCGCCCAGTGAACAATCTTCTGAGGCCGAAATCATGAAAGGCGATTTTGTAGGTGTTGGTATCAATTTCTATATGTATAACGACACCGTTGCCGTTGTTAAACCGTTGGAAAACGGCCCTGCTGCAAAGGCCGGAATCATGGCTGGCGACCGGATATTGTATGCTGATAAAACAAAATTATTTGGACGAAAACTTCCCACTGATAGTTTATACAACAAACTTAAAGGAGAAGAAGGTTCTAAAGTGGTACTGACTGTTTACAGAAAAAGCATCAACAAAAAACTGAAATTAACTGTAGAGCGTGAAATAGTTCCAATTAAAAGTGTCGATACTTACCTGATGTTAAACAAAACTACGGGTTACATCAAGATTGACCGCTTTGCCGAAAACACTTATGATGAATTCAGGACTGGTCTGGAAGCGTTAAAGCAAAAAGGAATGAATACTCTGGTAATCGATTTACGGGAGAATGGTGGCGGCTATCTGGAACGTGCCGTTGCCATTGCAGATGAATTCCTTAAAGACAAAGAATTGGTTGTTTTCACAAAGAACAGGAAAGGAGCTGTCAACAAGACATTTGCCACCAGCGAAGGAATATTTGAAACCGGAAAACTTTACATACTGATTGACGAGAACTCGGCTTCGGCCAGTGAAATTCTTGCCGGAGCAATTCAGGATAACGACAGAGGAACTATTGTTGGCCGGCGTTCTTTTGGAAAAGGATTGGTACAGCAGGAAATGGATTTTGATGATGGTTCAGCTGTTAGGCTTACCGTTTCGAGATATTATACTCCAAGTGGACGTTCTATTCAAAAGCCTTATAAAAAAGGGGAAGCTGATAAATACAGTGCCGATTTTGAAACCCGTTTTGCAAGTGGTGAATTGTATGAAAAAGATAAAATAAAAGTTGCCGATTCCCTTAAATTCAAAACCAAAAAAGGTAGGATTGTTTATGGTGGCGGTGGAATAGTGCCTGATATATTTGTCCCTTTGGAAGTTAAAAAAGGAGAGGAAAATCTGGCTTACATCTTGACTTCAGGTTTAGTGGGGCACTTTGTTTTTGAACAGTTTGACAAAAATCCAAAAGCTTACAAAGGGTTGAAATTTCAGGACTTCCTGAACAAAATGCAAAATGACGACAGCTACATTTCAAAATTTGAAAGTTACCTTAAAGATGCAGGTCTTGATATGAAACTGGGAAACAATAAGGCATTAGTAAAGAAATATATCACTGCTGAATTTGCCAGACAATTATTTGGCGAAAGCCAATATTATTCTGTTATTTTAAAAGATGACGCCATGTTGAAGGCTATTTTAAAATAAAATTTAATAACAGAAATTTCACTGTCCAAAATGCTCCAAAACCTGACGGCTCGGAATCTGTAAAAGATTGATTTGCCTGAATTATGAAGTTGCCAACTCCTTCTTTTTTCTGTTTAAAATTGGAAGCAATAAAAAGGCCAAACCTCCCAGAACAACCATAAGTACCGTCTGTGAAATCCAAATTATCCAGCCAAAGGCACTTCCTACTGTTTCAGGAATGGAATAAAGCACCAAAATCTTGGCAATCAAAAATGGATAAACCCCAAAACCGCTATTGGTAAATCCGATGGCTAGGCTTCCCATTACAAAAGCAATAATGGTGGCTCCAAAACTGATATCACTCGTTTCCTTGAGTGCAAAAACCGTCACATAAAACATCAACAGATAAGTAAACCAAATGAATAAAGAATGGAATAAAAACCATCCTTTATTTTTCATGTGTACAATGCTCATTACACCTTCCTTGAGTCCGGACAGTTTTCCTTTGACCATAAGGACCATTTTCCACTGTGAATATTTCCAGACCAGGAGAAAACAAATGAAGCATATTATGCCGATGCCGGCTAGAATCATCAGTCGCTCGAAAGGAATATTTTGGAGAATATAATCTTTCAGTACTTTGAACTGCATTAGAAAAGACAGGATTACGAACAAAAAGAAAATCAGCAAATCCACAACTCTTTCGGCAACTATAGTTCCAAAAGCTTTGTCGAATGGTATGTTTTCATATTTTTTTAGAATCAGTGCCCGGGAAAATTCTCCTGAACGCGGAATAGTAAGGTTCATAAAATAGGCCACACAAACGGCTAGCAGATTGTTATGAAAATGAGAGTGATATCCTAAATGCTCGATGGAATACTTCCAACGGTACGCTCTGGAAATGAAACCAAAAAGTGCAATGAAAAGCGATAGGTAGATATAGAAATAATCGGCATTTTTAAAATAGCCTTTCATTTCGTCAATCTGCGCTGTGGTATACTGACTGTATTGATAATAAATCAGAAACACACCCAACAAAAGTGGGAGTACAATCGTAAGCCATTTACCTATATGCCTTTTCAAAGTTTAGGTGAGCGAGTTATTTGTTTCATTTGGAAAAACCAGCCATGGTTTAAAAACTTTGGCTTCTTCAAAATCCATAAGCGCATACGACATGATGATAATGATATCTCCTTTATGGACCTTCCTTGCTGCGGGCCCGTTGAGCGTAATATCTCCGGAATTCCTTGTTCCTTTGATTACATAAGTATCAAAACGTTCTCCGTTGTTTACGTTAACAATAGACACTTTTTCACCTTCAATAAGGTTCGCAGCTTCCATAAGGGTTTCATCAATTGTAATACTGCCGATATAGTTCAGATCAGCTCCGGTAACTTTAACCCTATGAATTTTTGATTTTACTACTTCAATTTGCATGCCGCAAAAATAATTTAATTTAGTGAAACGGTGTCAATCAATCTGATTTTATTAACAAAAACAGCAATGAAAGCCCGGTATTTTTTCGTCTTGCTTTTCCTGAAGCAATGCAATAAAGTTGCCTCATCAGCTATTTCGAAATATTCCAGTTCAAAATCAGGCAGGTCTTTGAATTGATTAGTCACATAGTCTGTTACTTCTCTTGCTGATTTTGTACTGAATAATTTTTTAGCCTGAGATATTGTTTTGTATATCACAGCGGCCTTTTTGCGCTCTTGCGGTGTTAATCTCTCGTTTCGGGAACTCATGGCTAATCCATTTGGTTCTCTAAAAATAGGGCAGCCAATGATATTTACCGGTATTTTATATTTGGAAACCAATTTTTTGACTATCTGTAACTGCTGGAAATCCTTTTCTCCAAAATAAGCATTCTTGGGTTTTACAATTTCAAACAAACGTTTTACGATAGTGCCTACCCCATCAAAATGCCCCGGGCGGAATTTACCTTCCATTTGGTTTTCAAGACCGTCAAAATCAAAATGCTGCGAGATGGTTTTTCCCTCGTAAATATCTTCTACGCTAGGCGCAAAAACAATTATGGCATCGGAAACCGATTTTATTTTTTCGATATCAGCCTCTAAAGTCTTGGGATATTTGGCCAGATCTTCGGCGTTATTGAATTGAGTTGGATTAACAAAAATACTGATGACGCTGATGTCATTGTGTTTTATGGACTCCTCCAGAAGGGAAAGATGTCCGGCGTGAAGCGCACCCATTGTAGGTACAAAACCAACCGAAGTTTTTTTATCTGAGACGGAGGTCAGATAAGATGCTAATTCGCGTTGTGTGTTAAAAAGAAGCATTGGCTTTCAATAAATGAAATGCAAACTTACCATTTTCATAAATAACTGCACAAATTTTTGTACTTTTGCATGTTTTTTATTGCCAATAAATAAAGTAGATCAAATTATGGAAGATAAGAGGATATTGTATGTATCGTCTGAAGTGGTGCCTTACTTAGCTGAAAATGAGGTTTCTTTAATGTCGTATGATGTACCCAAAATGATTAATGATCAGGGAGGACAGATTAGGATTTTTATGCCGAGATATGGAAATATCAATGAAAGAAGGCATCAATTGCATGAAGTAATCCGCTTGTCAGGAATGAATTTGGTCGTGAATGACCTGGATATGCCTTTAATTATTAAGGTAGCCTCTATACCAAAAGAAAGAATTCAGGTTTATTTTATAGATAATGATGAGTATTTCAAAAGAAAAGCCACATTCAGTGATGAAGACGGGGTGCTTTATCCTGATAATGACGAAAGAGCTATTTTCTTTGCCAAAGGCGTTGTAGAGACAGTCAAAAAGCTGAACTGGGTTCCGGATATCATCCATGTTCATGGCTGGATGGCAAGTCTGCTTCCGATTTATATGAAGCACTATTACAAAGACGAAGCTTTATTTTCGGAAACTAAAATCGTGACTTCAGTTTACAGCCAGTCATTTGATGGCAATCTGGATATTGAAATGATCAACAAAGTGAAATTTGATAACATTCCACACGAAGCTGTTCAGGAATTGGAAACGCCTAATTACGAAAACCTTATCAAAACAGCAGTTAATCATTCAGATGCTGTGGTAATTGCCTCAGAAAGCCTATCGCCAAGTTTAACAAAATTTATAGAATCTTCAGGAAAACCTTTTTTACCTTTCGCCACGAAAGATAAATTCACCGAAGCATATACCAACTTTTACAAAGGAATGCTTTCTTAAAATTATAGTTACCTTATGTACAAAAAATCATTTTTAAAGCCAATTATACTTGGAATAGTTGCCATTCTTTTTGCTGTATCCTGTGATAAGGATTATAACGAATTGGGTACGGATATCGTAGGGGAAGATCATTATGGTTTTGACAAATATGACGGCGCCAGCATCAAATCATATAACCAAAGACTGGGCGCTGTTGCTTCTAACAACCTGCCAATCAATCCGCTTGGTTTTTATAACAATCCCGCTTTTGGAACTACTCAGGCCAATTTTGCCACTCAATTGGAAATGGCATCGGTTAATCCAACTTTCAACAACACAGACAACACCTTATATCAAACCCTGCCAACTATTGACAGTGTGATTATGGAAATTCCATACTTTAAAACGTTTATTAAATCGGAAAACGGAATAAATACTTACAACCTGGATTCAATCTATGGTCCAAATCTTGAGTCAACCGGCATTAGCGAAAATAAATTTAAGCTTGAAGTTTTCCACTCAAATTACTTTTTAAGGGATCTGGACCCTTCTCAGGGCTTGAATGATGTTCAGCCTTTTTACACTGATGAAAACGCTTTGTTTGATGACAATAAAGGCGTTTTATTAAATGATTTGCCAACGTCCGATCCGCTAAACACGGATGGCCATGAGAACCAAAATTTCTATTTTGACAAAAGGGAACACAGGACTTCAGTTCTGGCCAGTGATGGTGTAACACAAAATTACACCCGAAGCGTACCTTCTATGCGACTACATCTTAATAATGCTTTTTTCTACGATAAGATTATCAATGCCCCTGATGGAAAACTGCTGAATAATACTGTTTTTAAAAATTATCTTAGAGGTATTTATTTCAAAACTACCGGTGATGGGACAGGTAATATGGCAATGATCAATTTTAAAGGTGGTAAGATTACAATATACTATAAAGAAGATGTCAAGAAGACGAGTGGTACGACTGTAACTTATGATAGGGTGAGCAAAAACTTTGTGCTAAACTTAACCGGAAATTGTGTAAGTTTATTGAATAACATCACTGAAAAGCCAGATTATTCTACTGCGGCAAACAGCTCGAGTGAAGCTTCTAAGCTTTATTTAAAAGGCGGCGAAGGTTGTATGTCAATTATAGACCTTTTTGGAATAGCTGACAATTACAGGTATGTTCTTAGGAAAAATGCAGCCGGGCATGCTATTGATGAAAACGATGTTGAGATTCCGTTAGATTCCAGTGGCAATCCAAAATCAGGGCATTTTTACAGTTACAACAAGGTAAATTCTCCAAACGGTGTACCTGATGAACTTGACGACCTTAAATATCCTGCTTTGGAAGGTTCTGTTTACCATTCAACCAAAAACAGATGGATGATTAATGAGGCCAGCCTGACATTCAATATTGTAACTGGAGATATGGCTGATTTGAGTACATTTGAACCAAACCGTATTTTCCTATACGACCTTACGCATAAGAAAACCGTAGTTGATTACAATTATGATGCAACTTCGTATACTGCTTTGCCTAAATTCAATAAATCCGTATTTGGAGGTATCCTATTGGATGACCAGGGAAAAATTAAAAAGCAAAGGGAAAACGTGACCGGTATCTACAAATATAAAGGTGCAAAATACAAGATTAGGATCACCAATTACATCCGAAGCCTAATTAGAAATGACTCTACCAATGTACGACTTGGGTTATCCGTAACAGAAAGCATAACCAATGTTAATTTTTCAAAACTGAAAACCCCTAACAGTAATATGAAATATGCCCCGTCAATGTCAGTATTAAGTCCTCTTGGAACGATACTTTACGGAACGTCTCCGGCTGTTCCTGATGATAAAAGATTAAAGCTTGAAATTTATTATACTAAACCTAATTAATAAATAATGTTATGTGTGGAATTGTTGGATATATTGGATACAGAGAGGCTTATCCAATTGTAATTAAGGGGTTAAAAAGACTGGAATACAGAGGTTATGACAGTGCCGGAATTATGCTGTATGATGGTCAGGACCTTAAAATTTCAAAAACAAAAGGAAAAGTTTCTGATCTGGAAGAGAAATCAAAAGATATTGCTTCCTCAACAGCTACTATAGGGATGGGACACACTCGTTGGGCTACTCATGGAGTTCCTAATGACATCAATTCGCATCCGCATGTTTCAAATTCAGGAAACATTTCAATAATACACAATGGTATCATTGAAAACTATGAACCATTAAAGAAAGAATTGCTTAAAAGAGGTTACATATTCAAATCAGATACAGATACCGAAGTTTTGGTAAACCTGATTGAAGATGTTAAAAAGAAAGAGAACATTAAATTAGGAAAGGCGGTTCAGATAGCACTTAATCAAGTAATTGGAGCTTATGCCATCTGTGTTTTTGACAAAGAAAATCCTGATGAGATTATCGTTGCCCGATTAGGAAGCCCAATAGCTATTGGTGTTGGACAAGATGAATTTTTTGTTGCCTCTGACGCTTCACCATTCATAGAATACACTTCAAACGCAATCTATCTTGAAGATGAAGAAATGGCTATTGTAAGATTGCACAAGCCGATGAAAATCAGAAAAATCAAAGATGACTCTTTGGTTGATCCTTATGTTCAGGAACTGCAGATGAATTTGGAGCAGATTGAAAAAGGTGGTTACGACCATTTCATGTTGAAAGAAATCTATGAACAGCCTAATGTAATCAAAGATACATACAGAGGACGTTTACTGGCAAATCAGGGAATTATCCAAATGGCTGGGATTGAAGATAATATTGAAAAATTCCTTCATGCTGACCGAATCATTATTGTAGCATGTGGTACTTCATGGCATGCCGGTTTAGTGGCTGAATATGTAATTGAAGAATTCGCCCGAATAAATGTAGAAGTTGAGTATGCTTCTGAATTCAGATACAGAAACCCTATTATCGATAAAAACGATGTGGTAATTGCCATTTCCCAATCGGGAGAAACTGCAGATACACTGGCTGCTATAAAATTGGCTAAAGAAAAAGGAGCTTTTGTTTTTGGGGTATGTAATGTGGTTGGTTCTTCTATTTCAAGAGAAACTAATGCCGGTGCTTACACTCACGCAGGCCCCGAAATTGGTGTGGCTTCAACCAAAGCATTCACAACGCAGATTACGGTATTAACCATGATAGCTTTACGTTTGGCAAAAGCCAAAGGAACTTTATCCAACTCCGATTTCCACAGATACCTTCAGGAATTGGAAGTGATTCCGGAAAAAGTTTCTGAAGCATTAATGACGAATGAAAAAGCCAAAGAAATAGCATCCAAATTTAAAGATGCTACGAATTGTCTCTATCTGGGAAGAGGTTATAACTTCCCTGTAGCTTTGGAAGGAGCATTGAAATTAAAAGAGATATCATACATCCATGCAGAAGGTTATCCTGCAGCCGAAATGAAACACGGCCCAATTGCCTTGATTGACGAACAAATGCCGGTAATTGTTATTGCTCCTAAACAAGGACATTATGACAAAGTGGTGAGTAATATCCAGGAAATTAAATCAAGAAGTGGAAAAATTATTGCTGTTGTCACCAAAGGAGATACTCAGGTAAAGGGTCTCGCAGACCACATTATCGAAATCCCTGAAACATCCGATGCTTTATCCCCATTAATTACAACTATTCCTTTACAATTACTGTCTTACCATATAGCAGTAATGAGGGGCTGCAACGTAGACCAACCAAGGAATTTAGCAAAGTCAGTAACAGTAGAATAAATTTTATAATACAACAAAAAAGCGGAACAATGTTCCGCTTTTTTTATGCCTGCATTTTTATGATTAATGTATTAAAAGATTCATTTTGTATGTATGCATAGTATTTTTATTATCATTTATGCCAATTTCTTAATAAAAACTTAAAGAAAATATTCTGAGACTACTATTTATAAAGAAATACAAAAATAAATTATTGATAAAAATACGCATGTTTTTTTGATAATATAAAAGAAATATTTGTACTTTGGCATAATAAACCAACAAAATTTAAACCAAATGAAGATTTATTTATTTATCGTTTCATTGTTTTTTTGCGGCATTACCTTTGCGCAAACTTCAATATCAGGTTCGGTAAAAGACAGTAAAAACGAACCTATTCCGGGAGCGAATGTGAAAGTTGCTGGTGAAAGCACCGGAACCGTAACAGACAGTGATGGAAATTTTAATCTGTCAACTACTAAAAAACCACCGTTTGAACTTGAAATCTCGAGTGTAGGTTACGGGACTAAAAAGGCGAATGTTTCATCTAATAACCAAAAAATTACAGTGGTATTAGCAGACGAAGAAACCAAGCTTGACGAAATTGTGGTTTCTGCATCAAGAACACCAGAAAGAGTTTTGGAATCGCCTGTAACCATTGAAAGAATGAATTTGAAAGAAATCAAAGGAACTACAGCAGCAACGTATTATGATGGTTTAGAAAATCTTAAAGAGGTTCACTTCAACACCAGTAGTTTGTCCTTTAAATCAATCAACACAAGAGGTTTCGCTACTGTAGCAAATACCCGTTTTATGCAGTTGGTTGACGGCATGGATAACTCTTCTCCAGCACTTAACTTCGTACTTGGAAACTTAATCGGGGTTTCTGAGTTGGATGTTGCCAATGTAGAGTTGCTTCCGGGGGCTTCATCTGCGCTTTATGGTGCAAATGCCTTCAACGGAATTATGTTCATGAACAGTAAAAGCCCTTTTAACAACCAAGGATTGAGTTTCTATTTCAAATATGGTCAGACCTCACAAAAAACAGCAGGAACCAATGATTATTGGGATTTTGGTATTAGAGCTGCCCATGCTTTTGATGAGCATTTTGCAGCCAAAGCCAACTTTACTTTCCTAAAAGCTACCGAATGGATAGCCAATGATCAAAGAGATTTAACTACAAACAATACCGGTTCTGCAGTAAATCCTAACTACGATGGATTAAACACTTATGGAGACGAGGTTTCTACTAACATCAGAGGTGTAGGACAGTCGTTAGCCAACTTGGGATTGATTCCACAATCAGCCGTTAACTTATTACCTAACTACAATGTTGCCAGAACAGGTTATGCTGAAAAAGATTTAAATGATAATATCGTAAAAAGTGTAAAAGCCGACTTCTCTTTGCATTTTAAACCGTGGGCTGATGACAATGAAATTATTTTCCAGCATAAAGTTGGTTTAGGTAACACTATTTATCAGGGAGCTAACAGGTATTCATTGAAAAACTTCTTCATGAATCAGACCCGACTTGAATTTAAAGGCAATAATTATTTTGTTAGAGGTTATATGACTAATGAAAATGCAGGTGATTCTTATGACATGCGTTTTGCGGCCTGGAACGTAAACCGTGCATGGAAAGACGATAAAACCTGGTTCGGACAATATGCAGGTACATTTGTTCAGGCTACTTTAGCCGGTGCTACTCCGGAACAGGCTCATGCTGCTGCAAGAGCTACTGCTGATACCGGAAGGTTCTTACCGGGATCTCCGGAGTTCAACAATGCTTTGGCGACAGTAACAGCTGACCCTAACCTAACTACAGGTTCAAAATTCAAAGATCAGTCAAAATTGTACCATGTTGATGCAAACTACAATTTCAAAAACATGATTAAGTTTGCTGAAATTCAATTGGGAGGTTCATTTAGACAATATGTGATGAACTCTGACGGAACCATTTTTACAGATTATAATGGCCCAATCAGATATGATGAGTATGGAGCTTACGCTCAAGTTCAAAAGAAACTAATGAAAGACGAGCGCCTTAAATTTACAGGATCAGTTCGTTATGATAAATCTAAAAACTTTGACGGGTTCGTTTCACCAAGAATCTCATTTGTTTATTCTGCCGGTAGTAACAAACAGCACAACTTCAGAGCGTCATATCAAACCGGATTTAGAAACCCTACTACTCAGGATCAGTACATTGGTTTAGACTTAGGACCATTCGCGTTAATTGGTTCTGCTCCTGACAACCTTACCCGTTTTGTGGAAACAAGAACAGATGGAGTTAATGGCGTTACTATTTCACCAGCCGGACAAGCTATACTGGGAAGTAACTCGGTTACTCTTTCAGGGGTTCAGGCTTACAACAACTCTTATACTTTGACCTCGGTTCAAACCTTTGCCCAAACTGGTAACGTAGCTGATTTACAAGTAGCAAAAATCAATTTGGTTAAACCTGAAAGAGTGCAGGCATTTGAAGTAGGTTACCGTTCTGTTATCAAGAATGATTTGAGTGTTGATATTTCTGGTTACTATAACATTTACAATGATTTCTTGAATCAATCAAGAGTTATCACGCCCTACTATGGAACTGTAGGAACCAACCCATCTGATGTGGAGGTACAAAAAACTTATGTAGCTCTTGCCAATGGAGACCAAAGAGTTTATCAGGTATACAACAACTCACAGACACAAGTTACTTCATTCGGTTTCGGAGTGGGATTGTCTAAAAAAATATACAAAGATTTTGAGGCTAGTGTAAATTACAACTACGCTGAATATACGTTTGACCAAGCGAAAGACCCAAGTTTTATTCCAAGTTTCAATACTCCGAAACACAGAATTAAAGGATCTTTAAGTAATCCAAAATTGTTTAAAAACTTTGGATTCAACACTAACATCAGATGGAATACAGAATACTTATGGCAATCATCATTTGCAGACGGAACGGTTCCTGAAAATGTAGTTTTCGATGCTCAGGTTAATTATGCGATTCCAAAACTTAAATCAGTTCTAAAAGTTGGTGCCAATAACTTATTCGGAAAAGACTATATTCAGGTAATCGGTGCCGGAGCAATTGGACAACTTTGGTTTGCATCTATAACCATCAATCCATAATAAAATCGATAATATTCAATAATTTAAAAGTTATGATAAAAAATTTCAAATGGCTATTATTGGTTTCGTTAACCTTTGTAGCATGTAATAACAACGATGATGCGGCAATTGACCCTAATTCATCAGACGGTTTACCACTTACAGCAGGTAGTGCAGATTTTTCTAAATATGTGGCACTGGGTAATTCGCTTTGCGCAGGTTATAGTGATGGTGCCTTATTCATGGCCGGACAGGAGCATTCCTATCCTAACATCTTATCACAGCAATTTGCATTAGTTGGTGGCGGTGAATTTAAAATACCTTACATGAACGACAATGTTGGAGGTTTATTATTAGCAGGAACCCAAATACAAGGCCCAAGATTATATTTCAACGGAAGCGGACCTGCTCCAGTAACAGGTTCAATCACTACCGATATAACTAACGTGCTTGCAGGACCATTCAACAATATGGGGGTACCGGGGGCTAAAAGTTTTCACCTGCTTGCTCCTGGTTATGGAAATGTAGCCGGAGTACTTTCAGGACAGGCAAATCCATATTTCGTGCGTTTCGCATCAAGCCCAACAACTTCCGTAATTGCTGATGCAGTAGCTCAAAATCCAACATTCTTCTCTTTGTGGATTGGAAACAATGATGTACTGGCTTATGCAACTTCTGGCGGTGTAGGCGTAAACCAACTGGGCAACCTGAATCCTGCAACTTATGGTAGTAATGACATTACCGACCCAACAGTATTTGCCAATGTTTACAATACTTTAGTAACACAATTAACTGCCAATGGAGCAAAAGGCGTGGTTGCTAACATTCCTTATGTAACATCCGTGCCGTTCTTTACCACTGTTCCTACGAACCCAATTCCGGGATTGCCGGCAGCGAGCGCAGCACAATTAAATACATTGTTTGGAGGAATTAATGCAGCTTTGGCAGGTGCCGGTTTACCTGCACGTTTCCAAACGCTTGTTGCTGACGATGGAAACCCTGCAACGGTAGAAGCTAACCCACTTTTAATCAAAGACGAATCTTTACCAAATATCTCCACACAAATTACAGCTGCTTTGACTCCGGTACTTGGAGCACCTACTGCTGCTTATGTTGGAAGTATTTATGGACAGGCCAGACATGCAAGCAATGCAGCCGGTTCAAGAGATTATATCTTATTAACTGCAAGAACTATCATAGGTACTACGCAAACCGGAGCTCCTTCCCCATTCAATACGATTGGAGTATCCTATCCAATGCAGGATAATACAACATTAACGGCAAGTGAAACAGCCGAAGTAAAAACAGCTACAGATGCTTACAATACAACCATTGCCGCAATTGCAACAAGCAAAAATCTGGCATTTGTTGATGCTAATGGCATTTTAAATCAGGTAGCTAACGGAGGACTTACCGTAAGTGGCTATACGATGACCTCAACTTATGTTACTGGAAATGCCTTTTCATTAGACGGAGTGCACCCTAGTCCAAAAGGATATGCATTAATTGCCAACAAATTCCTTGAAGCCATCAACGCAGCTTATGGTTCTAACTTTAAAGGAGTGAATTTGGGTCAATACCAAATTCTGTATCCTGCCATGCTTTAAAAATATTTTTTTCAATAAGAAAACCATCCCGAATCTCCGGGATGGTTTTTTGTTTTTAAGGCGTTTCAAAAAATCTTCTGTTTTTTCTAAAATAATTATTGATTTTTAGATTTATAAAAATTATCTTTGCGCTCGGAAAAAAGAGGTCCTTTTTTAAAACCTAAATAGCTATTTAATAAATACATAAACAATGTCAAACGCAATAGGAAAAGTTTCGCAAATCATTGGTCCAGTAGTAGACGTAGTATTTGATACTAAAGATGTTGAATTACCAAAAATTTATGATTCGTTAGAAATCGTTAACCCAAATGGTTCAAAGTTAATCCTTGAAGTACAATCTCACATTGGTGAGAATACAGTTCGTACTATCTCTATGGAAGCTACTGACGGATTGAGCAGAGGTACTGCTGTAAAAGCTACCGGAGCTCCAATCCAAATGCCAATCGGTTCTGATATCTACGGAAGATTATTCAACGTGGTAGGTGATGCTATCGATGGTTTAGGAGATTTACCAAAAGACGGTGCTAACGGAATGCCAATCCACAAACAGGCACCAAAATTCGAAGATTTATCAACTTCAACCGAGGTTCTTTTCACCGGAATCAAAGTTATCGATTTGATTGAGCCTTATGCTAAAGGAGGTAAAATTGGATTGTTCGGTGGAGCCGGAGTTGGTAAAACAGTATTGATTCAGGAATTGATTAACAACATCGCTAAAGGACATGGTGGACTTTCAGTATTCGCAGGAGTTGGTGAAAGAACCCGTGAAGGCTGTCTCTT
>CAMFLD010000016.1 GCA_945957245.1 uncultured Flavobacterium sp.
CTATTATTCCCAATCTTGAAAACAAATTCATAAAAGAAAATCGGGAAAGTTTTCTTGATTACATAAGCGATAAAACCGTTTTATGTATTGAAAATACAGAATTTTTAGTTTCACAACTGGACAAGCTTTTTGGCAAAGCTATTGAAACTTTTGATAAGCTTTCAAAAGAAATCAATCATGCATCACCACAACATTTGTTTCTGAGTCAGGAAAGTTTTTTGAGAAAAGCACTTGATTTTTCCATCATCGAACTATCCAACAAACCTTTTTTCAATGCTGTTAAAACTTTTGAATTCCACATACAGCCCCAGCCATCGTTCAACAAACAGTTTGATTTGCTCTTAAACAATCTAAGCGAGAATCATTTTAACGGATATACTAATTATCTGTTTTGTTCCAATGATGCTCAGGCTAATCGTTTCCATGATATTTTTGAATCTATTGATGAGGAAAACCATGAGAACATCCGCAAGCAATACCACACAATTGTTTCTTCTTTGTACCAGGGTTTTACAGATGAGGAACACCAAATTGCCTGCTATACCGATCATCAGATTTTTGAGCGTTACCATAAATTCAACATCAAAAATGGGTATTCCAAAAAGCAAACGCTTACGCTAAAAGAATTGAATTCCTTATCTGTTGGTGACTATGTTACCCATATTGACCACGGAATTGGAAAATTTGGAGGCTTACAGAAAATACAGGTCGAAGGTAAAACACAGGAAGCCATAAAACTGGCTTATGCCGATAACGATATTGTGTATGTGAGTATTCATTCGTTGCATAAAATCTCGAAATACACCGGAAAAGACGGAGCGCCGCCTAAGATATATAAATTGGGTTCCAATGCCTGGAAAACGTTAAAACAAAAAACGAAAGCCCGTGTCAAACACATTGCATTCAACCTGATTCAGCTATACGCTAAGCGCCGCCTGGAAAAAGGATTTGCCTGTGCACCCGACAGTTATCTGCAAAAAGAGCTGGAAAGTTCATTTATATACGAAGACACACCAGACCAAATGACCGCCACGCAGGATGTAAAAGCCGACATGGAACGAGACCGTCCCATGGACCGATTGGTTTGCGGCGATGTTGGTTTCGGTAAAACCGAAGTGGCAATACGGGCTGCCTTTAAAGCAGTTGATAATGGCAAACAGGTAGCAGTTTTGGTTCCAACCACTATTTTGGCTTACCAGCATTACCGTACTTTTTCTGAAAGGTTAAAAGACATGCCGGTTAACATTGGCTACCTAAACCGTTTCAGAACCGCAAAACAAAAAGCTCAGACTCTTGAAGATTTAGCTGCAGGTAAATTGGATATTATCATAGGAACGCACCAGTTGGTAAACAAAAATGTCAAATTCAAGGATTTAGGCCTGCTGATTGTAGATGAAGAGCAGAAGTTTGGTGTCAATGTAAAAGACAAACTCAAAACAATTGCGGCTAATGTCGATACTTTGACCCTTACGGCAACACCTATTCCGAGAACGCTTCAGTTTTCATTAATGGCGGCCAGAGATTTGTCAGTGATTACGACTCCGCCACCCAACAGATATCCTATTGAATCACAGGTAGTAGGTTTTAGCGAAGAATTAATCCGGGATGCTGTTTCTTATGAAATTCAGAGAAACGGACAGGTTTTCTTTATCAATAATCGAATTGAAAACATCAAGGAAATTGCCGGAATGATTCAGCGGTTGGTTCCTGATGCCCGTGTGGGTGTTGGTCACGGCCAAATGGAAGGCAACAAACTTGAAGAACTGATGCTCGGTTTTATGAATGGTGATTTTGATGTTTTAGTAGCAACAACCATCATTGAAAGTGGTTTGGATGTGCCCAATGCCAATACGATTTTTATCAATAATGCCAATAATTTCGGCCTTTCCGATTTGCACCAAATGCGGGGGCGTGTTGGACGAAGCAATAAAAAAGCCTTCTGTTATTTTATCTGCCCGCCGTACTCCGTAATGACCGATGATGCCCGTAAACGAATCCAGGCTTTGGAGCAATTTAGTGAGCTGGGAAGTGGTTTCAACATTGCCATGAAAGATTTGGAAATCCGTGGTGCCGGGGATTTATTGGGAGGAGAACAAAGCGGTTTCATTAACGAAATTGGATTTGAGACTTACCAGAAAATCATGAATGAAGCTATTGAAGAATTGAAGGAAAATGAATTCAAAGAGCTCTATGAATCTGAAAATGATATTGATAACAAAGAATATGTTAAGGAACTGCAGATCGACACCGATTTCGAATTGCTGTTCCCGGATGAATACATCAATAACATTACTGAGCGTTTGAATTTGTACAATGAATTAAGCAACATCAAAGATGAAGCAGGTTTGCATTCTTACGAAGAAAAGCTGATTGACCGCTTTGGACCGTTGCCTAAAGAAGCTAAAGCTTTGTTGGACAGCATACGCATCAAATGGATTGCCACCCAGATGGGAATTGAAAAAATCATTATGAAGCAGGGCAAACTGATTGGGTATTTTGTGGGCGACCAGCAATCCGATTATTATAATTCGAAACAATTCCGAAAAGTGCTTCAGTTTGTACAGCAATATGGCAATATCTGCAAGATGAAAGAAAAGGAAACCAAGAACGGATTACGCCTGCTGCTGACTTTTGAAAATGTAAAATCCATCAATAAAGCGCTGGAATATATGGAACTGATGAAACAATAAAAAGTCCCGGATTTTGGGGCATTTTTTATTTGATTCTGTTTTATATAATTTTAAATACTGCTTTTTTACCCTCTGCCTCTTTAATAATGGCATTTATGGTCAACCCTTTGTCAAAATAATCAAGTTCATGTTTAGTTATAGGCGAATCTGAAAAGTTCCTTTTATAAAAAGATTCATTCATGATATAAAACTCATCTCCTGATTCATCTTTAAGTTTAAACAACCATTCGTGCTTAATAGTAAAGTTTACTTCTGTTATTCTTAATCTCATAGGTTAATTATCCTATCCCTAACAAGTTAACCATTTATGTATTTTTCAACCTCTAAGACAAAGTTAAACACACTTTCATTTTCGCAATTCTCCTTTAACTTCATTATCGTTGCATCAGCAAAATTCTTTGAAGCCAAACCTTTCCTTTGTAAAAAAAGCTCCTGCATAAAGTTGCTTAACATAGACCATTCTTCATCGGTTATTATTCTTTTTGAATCCTTATTTTGAAGATAATAGCCATCATAATATCCCTTATATTTCTTAAATAATTCTATTTTTTCAATGGTCAGCATACTTGTTTATTAATAATAAAAGCCCCGGATTCGGGGCTTTTATTATTACATTTTCAAAACCTTAAAGTTAACTTCCTTATCATTTATCTTCATTTTGAAGAAATACGTTCCGTTGCTGAATTGGGAAATATCAACATTAGTGGACAAATCATTTATTTTGTGTTGGAAAAGCAATTGTCCCTGCACATTGTAAACAGTTACTTCCGTGATAGCATCTTTTGATTTGATAGCTACAGTTCCTGTTGTTGGATTTGGGTAATAACTATAATCAATAAAATCCGCATTTTCAATCCCCAATGAACCTGTACAAACCACTGTGGCTACCCAACCGGCGGCAACAACTCCCTGATCAGAGTAGAATTTCACCGTCAACGAACCATCGGCTGCTGAGGAGTTAAATATTCCCGGATTCGCTGTTCCGGTTAGACCGTTTGGTGTCAGACTAGGGTAAGTCTCATCAGAACCATCATAAATATAGAGATAATCGTAGTCTGTTTCAAGATTAAAACTTGAGAAATTAATCCTAAGTTTTAATCCCGGATTACTTGGTGTCATTGTTCTTGTCCAGGACTCCATATTAGTATAATCGCCATTTGTCCCTCCTGTATCGGTAAAGGTATTTGCAGTACAGAAATTATTTGCTGCCGTGATAACCACCTTTTGTCTATCTGCCGCTTCCAATCCTGTACACAAAGGCCTAACTCTTATTTTGTAGTAAGTATTTGGATTCAATCCAGAAACAGAATAAGAATTAGTGGTGGCAGTATTCCAAACAATATTGGATGATGAGAACGGAGTCACCGCTACCTGCCATGAATTCGCCGATCCTATATCAGTCCAGCTTATGTTAACCGAATTTGGAGTAACATTTGTAGTAGTGATTTCTGTTACGGTATTAGGGCAGCTTGAAGAGCAATCCGGGCTTAAGCAGGTTGACCCATTTACTGCATTGAGTATTGCCGTTTTTGGTTGAGGCCCAAAACCATTACTCAAATTAATACCTACTCCACTTATCAAATGGCAATAACTCATTATAGTTCCCTTGTCAACGGTAGGTATTGGACCTACTGCACAACTTCCTTCTGAATAACCGGCTTGGGTTCCGCATCCGTCTATAGATGTATTATTTCCGTTCCATACACAGGCGTGGGTGTGTCGTGAACCTAATAAATGTCCAAACTCGTGCGTAATTACCTGAACTGTCCAGGAATAAGTGGGAACCGTGTTATAAGTAAAGTTAACATCCGAATAGCTGTAATTAAACTGACTACATAAACCATTTATAGTAACAGCTACGCCTCCAAGTCCTCCAGGGTCAATTCCTATAAGTTGTCCTACATCACCATCAAAAACTGGTGTGTTTTCAGCAAAAGCATTGAGGTAATCTCCTGAAGATGTGCCAACTCCCTCATAAGGGTCTGGAGTTTCCCAAATATAAAATGATTTCAGGGTTACCGAAATAGTATCAGCTGCGTATAAAGTCTGTACATTATTAAAAACGGATGTCATCCAATTAGAAGTGGTTTCTACGCTATTTCCATTTGCAACAAACAAATTGTTGTCCATTTCAAAATACATCGAAACGCATCTGTCGCTCAGAACACTTCTAGTGGCATTATTGGTTTTTCCAACTGAAGATCCATCGTCCTTAACATGACAGTCGAAATCGTTCAGGACTTTCATTTTGGCATCAGAATAAACAATGTAATCTCTTTGGTTATTTAATTTATCCAACTTCCCAATAACAAGGTTTCCTAATCCCTGGCTGGAAATGATACCATTAAATTCTCCATTGAAAAAGTTAAAAGCTGACACTGATTTTGTATCTCCATTAACAATTCCTCTGTAGTAAACCCCTTTTTGATAGGATATATTTTTCTTTTTATTGCTGTCAATATGAAACCCTTCAGCAAAAGGATTTACTTTATATAAAAGCACATTTATGTTTTGATTTTGATACGGAATCCGGAGTTCTATTGTTTGATATTGGTTAGCAACAATGTCATTGATTTTTTCCAAATTAATTGTAGCCAAAGTAGCTCCGTCAACAACTTTATTCACATCGCTGTCTATGGCAGTTTGTGTTGGTGTTAATACAGAAAAAGGCACAAAGCTGGCTCTCAATTTTTGTAATTCCAGCACCTTTTCCCCAATCGCATTCTGCGCAAAAAGTGGGCTTAAGCAACATAAGGCTAACAATAGTAGGTATTTTTTCATAGTGGTATTAAAGCTGATTTAAATTATTGACTGTAAAGGTATTGAAATTCAGAAAAAAATAACTTACCAACCTATTTTTTTAAGATTTGTTGCATCAGAAATAGTAGAATGCGTCCTCGATATGTTCTATTTTATAAGTTTTATCTTCCTTGTGGATGGCGATAATGTCAAACCTAATTTCGACGTCCAGTTCGTTTGATATCACATACTCATTGATGGCCTTTACGAGTAATTTTATTTTACTTGGTTTTACAAAGTCCTGAGGCAGGCCAAATTCAACAGAAGAACGGGTTTTTACTTCCACTACGACCAGAATATTTTCTTTTTGCGCAATAATATCGATTTCTGCCTTTTGGAAAGTCCAGTTGGTTTCCAGAATATCATAACCCTTTTCCCTGAGAAATGCTTCAGCCAGCTCTTCCCCTAATTTTCCAAGTTTGTTGTGTTCTGCCATCTATTCAAAAACTACTTTACTACCTTGAGCAGTGACTTCCATTGCAACCTGACTTCCAATGATAAGAGCCCGGTTATCCCGGATATGTCCTGCGGGGAAATTGTAGATAATGGGAATGTTCAATCCTTTTGTTGCATCTTCAATTATTTCGAGTGCATTCCTTCCCCAGGGAATTTCGTTGTCTTTCATTTCGGTCATAGCACCCACAATAATCCCTTTGAGTCCGGATAGGCAGCCGTTGCGTTTGAGGTTCATCATCATTCGGTCAACATGGTACAGGTATTCGTCCAAATCTTCTATAAAAAGGATTTTATCATTGCAGTCTACTGCTGATTCAGAACCTAACAAGCTGTATAAAATGGAAAGGTTCCCTCCTACCAATTCCCCTTTGGCTTTGCCAATATGATTCAAAGCATCACAATCCAGACTATATTCCAACTTGTCCCCAAATAGTGCAGCACATAATGAATTCTTTGCTTCGTCTGTTGCTCTTGGGATGGCAACCGGCATTGTTCCGTGGATGGATTTAATTCCCATTCGGTTTAAATGACTGTGTAAAACAGTTACATCACTAAAGCCAATAATCCATTTGGGATTTTGTTTGAATTTTGTAAAATCCAGTTTATCAATCATTTTCACAGTTCCATATCCGCCGCGGACACACCAGATTGCTTTGATATTAGGATTGTCCATTTGCTCCTGAAAATCTGCTGCCCGCTGCTCGTCTGTACCGGCCAGCTGATAATAATCCAAGCCTATGGTCTTCCCTAGCTTGACATGAAGCCCCCAACCTTCCAGTAAATCGATAGTTGGTTTAAGGTTGTCTTCGATATTTTTACGGGCTGTAGAAACGATGGCAATCGTGTCGCCTTTTTGCAAATACGGTGGTGTAATCATCTTTTGCGAATAAGAGGAAATTGAAAATAAAGTAACTAAAAACAGAAGCGTCCGCATCAATAAGTTTAGGTTTGAAAATAGCCTTTTCAAAAGTAAACAAATCCCAAATTAATTCGGTAAATCTTGGCTTAAAAATACTTATTTTTGCACCCTCCGGTAACACATCCGGTTAACAATATTTTTTTACAATGTCAGAAAATCCAAAAAGATATACCATCACAGCTGCATTGCCTTATACCAATGGCCCAATTCATATTGGTCATTTGGCAGGTGTTTATGTTCCATCCGATATTTATGCCCGTTACTTAAGACTTCAGGGAAAAGACGTTGCTTTCATTTGCGGAAGCGATGAACATGGGGTTGCTATTTCGATGAAAGCCAAGAAAGAAGGAATCACACCGCAGCAGGTTATTGATAAATATGACGGAATCATCCGCCAGTCTTTTATTGATTTCGGAATTTCATTTAATAATTATTCCCGGACTTCTTCGAAAATCCATCACGATACCGCTCAGGAATTTTTTAGGAAATTATATGATAATAATGACTTTATTGAAGAAGTTACGGAGCAGTTGTATGATGCTAAAGCCGAGCAATTCCTGGCAGACCGTTTCGTTACCGGAACCTGTCCGAAATGTGATAATCCAGAAGCTTATGGTGACCAATGCGAACGTTGTGGCTCAACGCTGAATGCTACAGATCTTATTAACCCAAAATCAACAATTACAGGGGAAACGCCTATATTGAAATCTACCAAACATTGGTTTTTACCTCTAGACCGTTATCAGGATTTCCTAACCAACTGGATTTTGAAAGACCATGCCAAAGACTGGAAAGTGAATGTACTTGGACAGGTAAAATCATGGCTTGACGATGGTTTGAAACCCCGTGCGGTAACCCGCGATTTAGATTGGGGAATTGATGTTCCTGTTGAAGGTGCCGAAGGCAAAAAACTTTACGTTTGGTTTGATGCTCCAATCGGTTATATTTCTGCTACCAAAGAATGGGCTGCAAGAGAAGGTAAAAACTGGGAAGATTACTGGAAAAAAGAAGATACCAAGCTGGTTCACTTCATCGGAAAAGACAATATTGTGTTCCACTGCATTATTTTCCCTGCAATGCTAAAGGCTGAAGGAACTTTTATTTTACCGGACAATGTTCCTGCCAATGAATTCCTAAATCTGGAAGGAAATAAATTATCCACTTCAAAAAACTGGGCTGTATGGCTTCATGAATATCTTGAAGATTTTCCGGGGAAACAGGATGCGCTGCGTTATGCCTTGACCGCTAATGCCCCTGAAACCAAAGACAACGACTTTACCTGGAAAGATTTTCAGGCAAGAAACAATAATGAACTGGCTGCCGTATTTGGAAACTTTATCAATCGAGTTGTGGTTTTAACCAACAAATATTACGACGGAATTATTCCGCAACCTAATAAATTTAGTGAAGTTGACGAACAGGTTTTAGCTGAATTAAAAGCCTATCCTGCTGTAATTTCAAGTTCCATCGAGCGTTACCGGTTTAGGGAAGCTCAGGGTGAACTGATGAATGTAGCCCGATTAGGAAACAAATACCTGGCTGATGAAGAGCCTTGGAAAATGGTAAAAACAGATCCGGAAAGGGTAAAAACCCAAATGTATGTTGCGCTCCAGATTGCAGCGGCTTTACGCACGCTGGCTGAGCCCTTTTTACCGTTTACAGCCAACAAACTTTCAAGCATTCTAAACCTGCCGGAATTAGATTGGAATACTGTTTCTGAAACTTCCGATTTATTGCCGGCCGGACATAAAATTGGCGAAGCGCAGATATTATTTGCCCAAATTGAAGATACTGAAATTCAAAAACAAATAGACAAGCTCGAAGCTACTAAAACATCAAACGCAATGGAAAACAAGATAACTGAACCACAAAAAGCAACAGCGACTTTTGAGGATTTTGCCAAATTGGATTTACGTGTTGGGACTATTGTAGCAGCCGAGAAAATGCCTAAAGCGAATAAACTTCTTGTTTTAAAAGTAAAAACAGGTTTAGATACCAGAACAATCGTTTCAGGAATTGCCGAACATTTTTCACCCGAAGAAGTAATTGGAAAACGCGTAACAGTTCTAATCAATCTGGCACCAAGAGCGCTTCGTGGCGTGGAAAGTGAAGGGATGATTTTGATGACCAACAATGCCGAAGGCAAATTGGTTTTTGTAAATCCGGATGCAAATGGTGTGGATGATGGTGCTTTGATTAGTTAAAATAATCTTATGAGAAAAATATTTAATTTAGTTATAAGTTTAATTTCGTTTTGCGCCTATTCTCAGGAAATTGCTAAAAGTGTAAGTCTCGGAATTAGCAAAAAAGCCGAAGTTTTCCAAATTGTAGAAGAAGACAAAAAACAGGTATCCCTTTTTTTTAGTGCTAGGGTAAATACGCTTGCGGTTCGTTTTGATGAAAATTTCAACGTCATAGATTCACTTAAAACCCAAAAACCATCAGCAGAATATAGCGATATTGTAGGTTACAGTTTGTCCGGGAATAAATACTATGCTTATTGGTCCAATCAAAATGGAAAAGAAATGATGGCGCAGTGCTTTGATTTTGAAAGTAAAAAAGTGACATCAAACCCAATTTCAATAGTGCTTGAAAAAGAAAAAATCATAAAGAAAATTACTGTCAACAAAATCTTTTATATCATCAGTATTACAAAAAACACTGGTATTCTGAACTTTTATGTTATGAAAGATGGCGTGCTTGAAAGGAAAAGTGTCGATTTAACTTCAAAAAGATTTCTTAACAAAGGAGATCAAAACAAGACGCTTTGGGATTTGGTTTCCAATTCAACAGCTTATGAATCACCTTATTCCTTTCAAACAATATCTACCGAAACACCGCCTTCCTTAGCATTGAGTGCCAATAAACACAAAGTCTATGTTTTGGGTAATACGTTACTGTTTACACTAGACGATAACTGTAGATTTAGCCAGACTTTTACTGTAGATTTAAACGATTTTTCGGTCACAACAAAATTGTATGAACAGCCAACTTTCCAAGGGGGTGATGTTTATTCCTATGATTCGAATTCGTTTTTCCTAGACAACAAAATGATTCTAATGAAAAGCGGTTCTGATTTAATGAGGATTGTAATTAAGAATATTGAGGATAAACAAATCAAGGAGTTTGTTATTAATAACGAAGAAATCAACTTTAAAAATTCTGATATAAACCAAGAAAACGGCTCAACAAAAAGCTTAAGGGTATTAGAGAAATCAAGTCAGTTGATAAGGAAAATAAATGGCAATTACCCTGCAATTTCTCTTTACAATGCTAATGGAAAAATCTACATGATTATTGGTGGCGTTTCAAATGCCCAACAAGGAGGTGGCCCCATGATGTTTGGTGGTGCGGGCATGGGAATGTATGGAATGTCCGGTGTTATGATGGGTTGGGCACTGAGCTCAAGTTATTCATTAAACAATCTGAATTCTTACAAACAAAGAAAAGTAGTTTACATTAATTGTCTTTTTGATAACGATTTTAATCATCTGGAAGGTGACGTTAAAAAAACCGGATTTGACGAGTTAAGATCGTTTTCAGAAACTAAACCTGATTTAATAGCTCCTGTCCTTTTTAAGTTAAATTCTAATTTGTATTATGCCGGATATAACAAGCATGATGGAAATTATACTTTCTATAAATTCGTGGATTAAAAACAAATACGGTTCAACAAGTAAGCCGTTTATTTTTTAACTTTATAAAAAATATAAAGCTATGTTATCAAAGAATATTGAAGCGGCATTAAACAAACAAATCCGCATTGAAGCAGAATCTTCTCAAGTATATCTTTCTATGGCCTGCTGGGCTGAAAACCAAGGACTCGAAGGCGTTGCCCAATTTATGTACAAGCAATCTGATGAAGAACGCATGCACATGCTAAAATTGGTAAAATACGTCAACGAACGTGGAGGTCTTGCAACAATAACCGATTTGAAGGCTCCTAAAACCAAATTTGGAACCATGAAAGAGATGTTTGAGGAATTGTACCAACATGAGCTGTTTGTTTCCAATTCCATCAACGAATTGGTTCATGTGACTTTTGACGAAAAAGATTATGCCACCCACAACTTCCTGCAATGGTATGTTGCCGAACAGATTGAGGAAGAAGCACAGGCGAAAACAATTTTAGACAAAATCAACTTGATTGGAGATGATAAAGGCGGACTTTATCTATTTGACAGGGACATTCAGCAGATTGCTGTGACCAGCTCTATCGGTATTACCAATAACTAACGATTGAACTCGTTTTGAGTAATAAAGAAAAACATAAACCTAAAAAGAAAAAAGAGAAAGCACTTCTCAAAATCCACAAAATGGCCGAGAACTGCAAGGCATTATGTTGTGAAAAATACAAGAAAAAAGAAAGCAAGCGATGCAAACGATGCCCTATGTTTGACTTGCTGAAAAAATACAAGGACTCCATCAAATGATGGAGTTTTTTTAACAAAAATAATGGACTATGAATTTAAAAGTAATTGCCTTTGATGCTGATGATACCTTATTTGTAAATGAACCTTATTTTCAGGAAACTGAGGCAAAATTCTGCGCCTTGATGAGTGACTATCTTTCCTATCAGGGATTATCACAACAGCTTTTCACTACCGAAGTGAATAATCTGGATTTATATGGTTACGGAATTAAAGGTTACACGCTATCAATGATTGAAGCTGCGATGAAAATTTCCAACAAAACCCTATCTGTCGAAGTTATTGATAAAATAATCACATTGGGAAAGGAATTACTCCAAAAACCAATTGAACTCCTCGATGGTGTTGAAGAAACGCTGGAAGCATTGAAAGGAAAATATAAATTGATTGTGGCTACGAAAGGCGACCTTAAGGATCAGCAAAGCAAACTGCATCGTTCAGGCTTAGGCCATTACTTCCACCATATTGAAGTGATGTCGGACAAACAGGAACTGAATTATCAAAAACTCCTCGGACGACTGGAAATTGAGCCCCATGAGTTTTTCATGATTGGGAATTCTCTGAAATCAGATGTGTTGCCTGTACTGGGAATTGGCGGTTATGCAGTCCATATTCCATTCCACACTACTTGGGAACATGAGAAAATAAACCACACTGTAGAACATCCTAATTTCAGGACTTTGGAAAAAATATCTGATGTTTTAGAAATTTTATTGTAAACTAATGAAGCATAAACTCGACCTGGAAAACTGGAACCGCAAGGAGCATTTTCATTTTTTTAAGCAGATGCAGGAACCTTTTTTTGGGGTTGTTGTACCAATTGACTGCACCAAGGCTTATGCTAAATCAAAAGAACTTGGCGTTTCATTTTTTA
The DNA here is from genome assembly GCA_945957245.1 of uncultured Flavobacterium sp. Classification (GTDB taxonomy): domain Bacteria; phylum Bacteroidota; class Bacteroidia; order Flavobacteriales; family Flavobacteriaceae; genus Flavobacterium. The sequence continues at coordinate 12,169 of CAMFLD010000016.1, forward strand.
CCTATTATCTTCATAAAACACTAGTTGCTGTCAATACAATAGAACCGTTTAGGTATAGAATTATCGATGATGAAGTTTATGTATTTGATGAAGTGCACGCCTCTGCAACCATCTTAAGGGACGACAAGACTTTTGGATTTTCGTTTATGGAGTTTTCACAAGACCTGAACCGATTTTCTCAAATGACAAAGGAAGAAATAGAACGAATTCAAAACATAAGTGGACTTTTAACGCGGGAGTACCCTATTAACCTGATTCATTTTTCGGCTTTGCCCTGGATTGATTTTACTTCTTATTCCCATGCACGAAGCTTTATTTTCCCGGATAGTTGCCCTAAAATTTCATTTGGAAAAATGGTTGAGGAAAATGGCAGAAAAACCATGCCGATGGCGGTACATGTACATCACGGTTTGATGGACGGTTACCATGTTGGCCAATTCACTGAGTTATTTCAGGAATTGATGAAATAGAGACTGAATCAGTTGATGTAAGTCCAGTTACTCCCGTCACTAAAGACTGTAACGGTTCTTAAATTCCCTTCATACATATAAATCTGTGCACTTCCCGTTGTCGAATTTTTTGGGAAAAGCAATCCGGCTGCTGTTGTAAGTTTGGCTGTATTACTATTATTAATGTTTCGGATAATGTACATTCTTCCCGGATAGGTAACAGGATTGGGTAATTGAAACTCCTGATCGGTTGCCTGTGGATTGATGGAAATATAAATTCCATCAGTAATTGATGTTACAGAAGATGAACCGGTGAGATTCACCACTTTCACCGACATATTCCCATTGATATCAAGCATACTTAACGGATTTGTTGTGTTGATACCAACTTGTGCAAAACCATAATTTGCAGCCCAAAAGGCTGTTACGAAAATCAAAATTAATTTTAATTTTTTCATGATTTTACTTTTTGTACAACTTTTAATTACTTTGTTTGTCAGGAGCTTAATAAGCTGTAATGATATTGTAATAATTAAAAGTAACTAAATTCTACGGCAAACAATAACCAGTTATTTATAAATCGTTTTCGAAAACGTTTTCGTGTTGACAACTTTAATTATTTTGCGTTAATTTTTTAAAGTAATCCCAAATAAAAAGCGGCAGAAGTAATTTCCTGCCGCTTTGCCATAGTGGTATTTTGAAATCAAATTATATGGCATCTAAAACTGAAATTATGGCTTCTCCATACTTCTCCATCTTTGGTTTTCCAAGACCTGTTACCTGTTCTAATTGAGAAATGTTTCTAGGATTGGATTGTGCTATGGCTATCAAATGGGAATTGTGTGCAATCTGATATGCCGGGCAATTGAGTTCCTTTGACAGCGTATTTCTCCACTGACACAAGGCATCAAAGACCTTTAATTCTTCGGGTAATAAATCTGCTTCTTTAGGTTTCTCTTTCCTACCCGCTACCGACTCCGCTTTGTGTGTATAGAAAATAGTGGCTGACCAAAAATCTTTAGTGCCGGTAGTCACAAAGTGAGTCGAAGCGAGTTTGACCTCAACAGTATCAAGAAAGCGGTTCATATTATCCTCATCGCTCTGGCAAAACTCCTTTGCCAGGCGAATATTAAATACCTTAATATTCATTATTAACCCATGGTATTACTTTCCCAGCAGCAGTATATCATTGGCAAGCACTTCAGTGATGTATCTTTTGTTGCCGTCTTTGTCTTCATAGCTCCTGTGGGTGAGTTTTCCTTCTACTGCAATTTCTTTGCCTTTGTCGACATATTTTTCGATAATTTCGGCTACTTTGCCCCAAGCGGTTATGCGGTGCCATTCGGTTTGCTCTACCCTTTCTCCTTTATCATTGGTATAATATTCATTTGTGGCGAGGGTAATGTTGGCCATCTTTTTCCCTCCGTCAAAGGTTTTGATTTCCGGTTCCTGTCCTACGTTTCCGATTAGCTGTACTTTGTTTCTCATGGCATTCATGGCTTTTAAGATTTAATGTTTTGTTATACTATTAATTTTGCTGAACTGAATCAACGGAGCAAAGTTGGTAAAGGTTATGATGATTAATCGGTAATTAACCGCTTACTTTCGTTTGTAAGCGTTTGCAAACGGAAAGTTGCGTATATTTGGGAGTTGGCTGCAAGTTTTCAGCACGTCATTATATCTAAATAACATGAAGAAAAAAATTGACACTAAAATTATTGAAAATGATTTTAGCCAAAAGAAGGTTAATCATATTGTACATTATTTAGATAATTTCGAAAGTTTACTCAAAATCTTAAAAGATGGTTTTGCTCCTTCATATTGTTTAGAAAATATTAATTCATCAGAATATTATATTCCAATGGTTAGCTTTTGTAACATACCATTGAAAGATGTAGATCAATATATGAGATATGGAAAATATGGTTTAGGAATGAGCTTAGATTGGGCATTAAAAAATGGAATTTCGCCAGTTGTATACATACATGAAAAAACACCTTTTAAAGATTTCAGCAAAAAACTATTTAGTAGCGAATTGTATAAGAGTAACATTGATAATTTTGATATAATACTTAATGCAACTCTTCCAGCAATTCAATTTTTTAAAAATTGGAAAACTACATATAAAGGAAAAGAGATAATAACCTATCATGAAAGAGAATGGAGATATATTCCAGATTTAGACGATGATAAAGTATTATATCCAGATGAATTTGACGAAAAGAAGGCAACACATTTTATGAGAAAACCACATCTACCTGAACATTCAATAAATTTCAATATAGATGAAATCCGATATATCGTGATTAATAATGAAAGTCAGAGACCACGAGTTATAAATTCATTAAAAAAGAAATATGGTGATAATCCCGTAATTGAATCTATACTAAGTGGAAAACTAATGATTATAAATGATGAATTAATCAGAAACGATTTCTAAAAAAACCAGCAGGTAATAGCGGTTTTGCGCTATAGCTCGTTATATCTTTCTTGGAAAATACGCTGAACATCACAATTTCTTATTACATTTATACTTAACTTGCCGCTACAGCGCAAAGCCAAGATCCGTTGGCAGTAATTTATTAGAGTATGGGTAATAAAAATAATACTGAAATCAATATTGAAGTTATAAAGACTATTGCACTAATACTTGGTGGGCTTTGGGCATTATATCTATATTTTTCTCATGATATAAAAATGCAAGAACTTCAAAAAAAGCAAGCAATATTAGATACCATAAAAGGGAGACAAGAAATTCAACACGAGAAAATTGATGCAGGAATTAAAGAAATTGAACTTAAATATGCTCAATCTACAAAAAAAGCCCAAGAGGATCTTTTAAAATTGCAAATTAAAGATGAAGGTGTTGAATTACGATATAAAGATCTAGAATCGAGATTAAAAATTCAATCAGGACAATTAGATATAAAAAGATTAGCAGTTGAAGAGCAATTAAATCAATTGAGGCTGAAATCAACATTAGACACAAAATTTGAATGCAAATTTGACTTGATTGTGGAACGTAAAGGCAGAAATTACGGTGATTCTTTAGTATATTCTATTAAGC
>CAMFLD010000017.1 GCA_945957245.1 uncultured Flavobacterium sp.
ATTTAAAACACAACAAATCATATAGCGCAATTGTTGGCAAAAACGAAGCTATCAATTGGGAAGAGCTTCCTGTAATGACCAAAAAGGAGTTTCAAAAACCGTTAGCACTAAGACTTTCCGATGATTATTCACCAAAAAAAGTTTATGTTAATAAAACTTCAGGATCAAGCGGAGATCCCTTTATTTTTGCGAAGGATAAATTCTCACATGCCCTGACCTGGGCCAATATTATAAATCGTTTCGGATGGTATGATATTGATTTTAATTCCTCCTATCAGGCTCGCTTTTATGGAATTCCTTTGGATTTTATGGGCAATAAAAAGGAACGTATAAAAGATTTTTTAAGTCATCGTTATCGGTTTCCCATCTTTGATTTATCGGATAGTGTTTTAGAAAAAGTATTGCTTAAATTCAAACAAAAGAAATTTGATTATATCAATGGTTATACATCTTCAATTGTTTTATTTGCAAAATTTTTACAACATAAAAACATCATTCTTAACTCTATTTGTCCTACTCTTAAGTGCTGTGTAGTAACTTCGGAAATGCTTTTTGATGATGATAAGGCATTGCTCGAAAAACAGTTTGGTATTCCTGTAATCAATGAATATGGAGCTTCCGAATTGGATTTAATCGCTTTTCAAAATCCAACTGGAGAATGGCAGGTTAATTCCGAAACTTTGTTTGTAGAAATTCTCGATGATAATAATAATGTACTGCCTAACGGAATGGAAGGCCGCATAGTTATTACCTCACTTTATAATAAGGCACATCCGTTCATAAGATATGATATTGGTGATATTGGTATGTTAGATCAAAAAAGTACATTTAAAAAGCCTATCCTAAAAAAACTAATTGGCCGTACAAATGATGTAGCGGTTTTACCCAGCGGTAAAAAATCTCCCGGGTTAACCTTTTACTATGTGACTAAAAGCATTATTGAAGATGATGGAAATGTGAAAGAATTTGTGATAAAACAAACCAAAATTGATACTTTTGACATTGAATATGTCAGTGAAACTGAATTGACCGCAATACAGATTCAAAATATCGAAAAAGCCATATCTTCTTATTTGGAAAGTGGTTTGTCTTTCTCATTCATTCGAAGAGAGAAACTGGAACGAAGTAAAAGCGGTAAACTGAAACAATTTGTTTCTTTAGTAAAATAATAATATGAAGATTACAATCGTTGCGGGAGCAAGGCCAAACTTTATCAAAATAGCACCAATCATAAAAGCGATTGAAAAAAAACAGCGTGAAGGAGCTGATATCTCTTACCGACTTGTTCATACTGGCCAGCACTATGACAAAAACCTCAGTGATACTTTTTTTGAAGAACTCAATATTCCGCATCCTAATGCGAATCTTGAGGTAAAAAGCGGATCTCAATCAGTACAGACTGCTGCTATTATGGTAGCATTTGAACAGGAACTGCTACAGCATCCTTGTGATTTGGTTTTGGTTGTCGGAGACGTTAATTCTACCATGGCTTGTACTATTGTAGCCAAAAAACTTAATATTAAAGTAACTCATGTGGAAGCCGGCATCCGCTCCGGAGACATGACGATGCCGGAAGAAATTAACCGTATAGTTACCGATAGCATTACCGATTATTTTTTCACAACCTCAACTTGGGCCGGAGACAATTTATTAAAATATGGCGCTGAGCCATCTGCTATTAGCTTTGTTGGTAATGTGATGATTGATACTTTATATCAAAATCTGGATAGGATTTCCGCACCGGAATTTTGGAATGAATTCCAACTTGAAGCTGGGAATTATATTATTCTTACCCTTCACCGTCCTGCCAATGTTGACGAAGAAAAATCACTGATAAGCCTGCTTGAAGGAATTGATAGAATGGTAGAAGATAAAAAAATTATCTTTCCGATACATCCAAGAACCAAAGCCATTTTGGGAGAGCAAAAACTAAATCTTAAAAATATTCTGTTTGTGGAACCGCAAGGCTATCTCAACTTTATGTTTCTAATAAAAAACAGTTTTGCTGTAATTACGGATTCGGGCGGAATATCGGAAGAGACTACGGTTTTGGGAATTCCCTGCTTCACCATGCGAAATAACACGGAAAGACCTGAAACCCAAAGCATAGGAACCAATACTTTAGTAGGTACATCAATAGAAAATCTGGAAAAAGTTTTCGGTGAATTTTTAGTCCGTGGCCCTAAAAAAGCCGGCATACCTGAATTGTGGGACGGAAAAGCTTCGGAACGCATTATCGATATTTTGCTTTCAAAAAAATAGTGGAAGAAATTCTAATCATATCCAATTACTATCCCCCTGAAAAAGGCGCTGCTGCCAACAGGATTGAACAGCTGGCTCTCAAACTGCATCAAAACAATTACAAAGTTTCTGTGATCTGTCCGTTGGGTAATTATCCAAGAGGAATTCTTTTCCCCGAATATAAAGGCAAATTTTCGGTTACAGAAAACAGAGACAACATCACTGTAAAAAGGCTTTGGATTTATCCTAGCGTGAGCAAAAATATTTTTGTCAGGATTCTTTCGGTATTGTCCTTTTCAATGAGTTTATTCTTTTACTTATTATTCAAAAAAACTCCTGAAAAAGTCGTTGTACAGTCTCCTCCATTATTGCTTTCGTTTATTTCAGTTTGGGTACTTTCGCTCAAGAAAAAGAAAATCATCCTGAATATTTCCGATTTATGGCCTTTAGCAGCAATCGAATTGAAAGCTATCAGGAAAGATTCTCTTTCACATAAATTCTCTTTGTTTTTGGAAAAATACATTTACCAAAAAGCAACTTTGATTTTAGGTCAATCCAATGAGATTATTAACCATGTTCATTCTTTTTTCCCTAATAAAACATGCTACTTATACCGCAATTTCCCTGATCATAAAATTACGGAAATAGAATTAGTGACCAATGAAAACGAGCCTGTTAAAATATTTTATGCCGGGCTTCTGGGAATTGCGCAAGGTGTTTTCGAATTATGTCAGAAAATTGATTTAAGAAAGCTTAATATTGAATTGCATGTTTTTGGTGATGGTGCAGAAAAAAATCAAATAGAAGAGTTAATTACAGATAAGAATGAGCTGAATATCTTTTTCCATGGAATGCTTGAACGCCAGGAGTTGCACAACAGGCTAAAATCTTTCGACATTGCGCTTGTCCCTTTAAAAACCAGAATTTATGGCTCTGTTCCTTCTAAGATTTTTGAATACGGTTCGCTTGGATTTCCAATACTATATTTTGGTGGTGGTGAAGGAGAAGCAATAGTTAATAACTACCAAATGGGATGGGTTGCTGAAGTCGGGAATTATGAGGATTTGAATAGAATCCTTATGGCAATTTCTGAAAAATCAAAATCTGAGTTGGTTTTGCTCAAAAAACAAATTTTTACGCAAGCAAAAAAATCATTTGATTTAGATATTCAATTAAAAGATTTAATTGAAAAAGGTGTTTTCTAATAAGCTTTATCTTCCCCTTTGAAGATATTGAATACCGTTTGGAAAATTATTTTTATATCCATAATCAACGACCAATTTTCGATATAGAAAACATCCAATTTGATTCGGTTTATCATATCTTCTTCGGTCTCAATTTCTCCTCTAAAACCTTTGACCTGTGCTAGTCCTGTAATTCCGGGTTTAACATAGTGACGCACCATGTATTTTTTAATTCTATTGGCATAAGCCTTATTTTGTGACCACAAGTGCGGTCTTGGACCAACTACCGACATATCTCCCAACAAAACATTGAAAAATTGCGGTAACTCATCCATACTGGTTTTCCGCATAAACCTTCCCATTTTGGTTACCCTAGGATCGTTTTTGGAAGCTTCTCTCTCGGTTGTACCGTTAACCTGCATAGAGCGGAACTTATAGCAGAAAAATTCCTGTTCATCGATTCCCGGGCGTCCTTGTTTAAAAAATACAGGTCCTTTTGATTCCAGTTTTATCAATAGTGCCAATATTGGAATGAGCCAAGAAAGCAGTAGAATTATTACTAATAATGCAAAACAAATATCGAAAACACGTTTAACTCCTTTGATAAATGGATTGTGAAGTTGTGTTTTTTGAAGGGAAAGAACCGGAAACAATTCATAGTAATCAATCTTGAGGTTCTTAGAGAAGATTTCTTTGGTATCCGGAATAAATTTGATTGCCTTTTTATTATCATCGGCAAATTCGACTAATTCTTTAAGCCTCTCATTCGAGATTTCATTTAGAGAACAGTAGATTTCATCAACTTTGTTTTCAATAACGAATCTGGTTAAATCTTCTATTTTCCCTTTTACTTCTGGGTTTTGCTTTTTATCAGAAAAGAAACCTAAAAAACGGTATCCATAATCCCTCCTCGTTTCAAATACTTCTTTAAGGCGGATTGCCTCCGGCGTATAGCCAATGATTACAGCATTCCTAAAATTACTTCCCGTTACAATCCTGTATTTTTTCAAATAAAAAAACCAGAAATATTTGAGGCATAAGATAATACTAAAGCTAACAGTCATAAAGATTGCAATAGCCTTACCACTAAAAATGGCCGTTTTGGCAAACGGAAAAAAAGAAATAACAACCAGCAGAAAAATACTAAACTGTTTGACTATTTTGGATATAATTTCTACTGGGGTTGTAAAGCGATATACTTCATAATACTTAACCAATACAGCAATTAAAATCCAGGCAAATGTTTGATAAGTAAGATAGTAAAAATGATTAAGTCCTAATTCCCTGAAGAAAAAAGTGCTTAATACAGTAATTACAATTAGATCGGAAAAAATATTTAACGGCCTAATATACTTAGAGTATCTTCCTGTTTGTTGTACAACCATAAGCTATTAATGGATATATCCTTTAAAGTCTTTATGCTCTTCTTTTAAAAGTTCTTCTGATGTAAGTGATTTGAAATATTCATAAGTCAATTTCATTCCTTCTGCTCTATTCACTTTTGCTTCCCATCCTAAAATTTCTTTTGCCCGTGTTGTATCCGGTTGGCGTTGCATCGGATCATTTACAGGAAGTGGATGGTAAACCACTTTTTGATTGGTTCCTGTAAGTTTTATGATTTCTTCAGCAAAATCCCTAATAGTAATTTCATCAGGGTTACCAATATTTACCGGGTAAACATAATCGGAATGCAATAATCGGAAAATACCTTCTACCTGATCTGTTACATAACAAAATGATCTTGTCTGGCTCCCGTCTCCAAAAATGGTCAAATCTTCCCCACGTAGTGCCTGACCTATAAAAGCCGGGATTACACGACCATCATTCAGACGCATTCTTGGTCCGTAAGTGTTAAATATCCTAACAATCCTGGTTTCAACACCATGGAACGTATGATAAGCCATAGTTATGGATTCCTGAAAGCGTTTTGCTTCATCGTAAACGCCGCGTGGTCCTATGGTATTTACATTGCCATAATAATCTTCGGTTTGTGGATGAACCAACGGGTCTCCATAAATTTCTGAAGTTGATGCAATAAGAATTCTTGCCTTTTTTACTCTGGCCAAACCTAAAAGATTGTGTGTACCTAAAGAACCTACCTTTAAAGTTTGAATAGGTATTTTTAGATAATCTATAGGACTTGCGGGAGATGCGAAATGAAGGATATAGTCTAATTTCCCGGGTACGTGAACAAATTTGGTTACATCGTGATGGTAAAATTCGAAATTCTTATCCTTGAATAAATGTTCGATATTTTTCAAATCGCCCGTTATCAAATTATCCATTCCGATAACATAATAGCCTTCAGCTATAAAACGGTCACATAAATGCGAGCCCAAAAAGCCGGCTGCACCGGTAATTAATATTCTTTTCATATAATTTTTATTCTTCTTTGGAATTGTTTAAAACGATTCCCGAATTAAAGAGGCAGTACATCATGGTAAAAAATACAACTCCTCTTTGCCTCCATAAAAATGATTCTGTCAAAAATAAACTTATCATTAGAAATGCGAAAGCAAAATGGACAAAATCTTTATTTTTAATTGAATTTTTAACGTTTACAATCAACATTATTGATAATAATATAAATCCAAAAAGACCTAAATCAGCAAAATTCTGTACATATTGGTTATGAAAATTTTTTGATTGATAACCACTATCGGGGTCACCTTCAACTCCCATATACAGATTATATTTTATGGCTTTTTCTTTAATTTTAGGATAGGAGGCATTCAACCCAAAACCTGTAAAATAAGCTTCATTTTCTTTTATTAATTCAATGAAAATTCTAAGTTGATAAACTCTGAAAGCTGTTCCATTAAAGTAGTCATTTGGAGAGAAAACAGGGTTTGTCCAAGCTTCTTTGATACTCACATAATGAACTCCTGCAGGCACTCCGTCAATAACACTTGTGCTAAGACTTTTTTCTGTATTGGTTTGGAATTCGACCTTAAACCTGTTTTTTATCTTTCCTACTGAAAAAATTATTCCTATCAATAAAACGAAAACTATAAGATTGCGAAGCCTTAGATTCTGTGCTGTTTTAGAAAAAAAGAAGATGCGTATCATGGTCAGCAGTATCACCACCAGAATAATATTCTTAGAAGACAACATCAGTATGAATACGAAAAGTAAAATTGAGAAAAACTTGTCAAGCTTTGATTTTACTTCTTTTGTAAAGAAATAAAAAAAGGCTAAGGCCACAAAAACAGACATGTGAATTGCATTCAACAATTTAGGGACAAGGCCAAAATCTTTATCATTTTCACCATGATAAAACAACATTCTGGTATCGTGGAAAATAGCATAACGAATTATGGCTCTTATTGAATAATAGAAAACAAAAGCTACAATGCAGTAACTGTAATATTCTATAATTTTCCTCTTTTGCGATGATGTGTTTTCCCTGTAAATTAAAAATCCTAATGGAATCAACAGTAATGGGATTTCTTTGGAAAGGGCACTAAGCGTTTCCTTAGGGTCAATAGACCAGAAATAGGAAGCTGCCATCAGGAAATAAAGAAGAATCGGTAAAATAAGCTCTCTGGTAATCCTTATACCTGACTTTTTTAGCGTAATGAAACTGACCAATAAAAAAATGCCTAGGGAGATATTATTGATGGCAAAACTTAATGGAATAGTAAAAAGGACTAAAAGTATTGGAATAAAAGAATTGTTGCTTTTATTTTCTTTTATCAGATTTTGAAAAACATGCTTCGAAAAGTTGTAAATATTCACCATTTATTTTTTCCCAATTAAATTCATTTACAATTGCATCAAAATTGTTTTGAACCCGTTGCAAGTTATCACTTTTTTTAATGGTATTCAGAATATTTTTTACTTCAAAGGGGTTTGAAAAATAATAGCTGTTCTCTTTTAAAATTCCTTTGTTGAAATCATTATCATGAGCTATTACAAGGGCTTTTGAAGCCATCGCCTCAAGTAAGGAGGGGTTGGTTCCCCCAACTGAATGCCCATGGAAATACAGATTAGAATAATAGCGAAGGTTATTCAGATGTTCCAGATTATAAAGCCCTCCAATGAAACGGATATTTGAATGTTCCCTGAACTTGTTTTTTAAGTATTCGCCATATTTGGTTTGGTGTTTCCCAATAACCAATATAGGCGTCTTATCCTTATTCATAGCCACACCTTCCAGGACCATATCAAGATTATTTTCCGGTTCAAATCTTGCCATGATCATGTTATAGTTTTCTTTTTCAACACTGTATTCTTTAAGAATTGCTTCATCAGGATTTGAAAACGGATGAGCGCCATAGGCTATATATGTCGAATCCTTATCGTATTTTATCTTAAGAAATTTTTGAATTCCTAATGAATCCGAAACCAGAAAATCACTGCTGTTTGCCGCCAGTCTTTCTGCAAATTTCAGGAACTGTTGAACGGGTTTGGAATATTTGGTTCTTTTCCATTCCAGTCCATCCATATTCGTAATTGTGATGGATTTTTTGGGCAATAAAAAATACCAAATGGAATTACTGGTGTATCCTAGTTGCAGGATAATATCGAAGTCCCGTTTACGGGAATCCATGATACAGTTATAATCATAAATGAATTGACCAAAAGTTCCGAGTTTGTATTCTGGGTCGTATTGATGAATGATATTTACTCCATGAAAAGTTTTTTCCTGATAGGGATGGTCATGTGAATTATAGCAATAAACCTCGTGTCCCTTTTGCACCAGATAAACCGAAAAAAACTCAGCAAACTGTTCAAATCCTCCATAATAATTGGGTACACCACGGGTTCCTAAAATGGCTATTTTCATATAAAGGTAATCTTTGGTTGCAAAAATAACTTTTTTAGTAGTTTAAAAAAATAATTGCCCCCTATTTAAGGCTTTCGAATAAGTTTTCGAAATTATCTACATAACTGGCTATTGAAAAGTTTTCAGTAACTCTTTTATGTCCCTTGATACCCATTTCCATCCTGACTTCAGGATTGTTTATAAGTTTTTGTATGGCTGAAGCCAATTCAGATTCGCAATTTGGTTTTACCAAAAAGCCTGTTTCATTGTTAACAATTATCTCTGTCAGTCCACCATGGTTGGAACCGATTACAGGTTTTTGGGCGAGCATGGCTTCAACAGCAACCAGTCCGAAAGATTCTGCTTCAGTTGAAGGCATAACTGCTATATCTGTAACCTGCCATATGGGATCCAGATTTTTGGTAAACGGAAGGATTTTTATATTTTCTTTCAAATTATTTGATTTGATGATTTCTTCCACTTCATACAGATAATTCTCCTGACCAAAAACAGGTGAACCTACAAATAAAAGCTTTATGTTCTTTTGATCTGAAAAGTTCCTTATGAAAGAATTCAAAAGAAGTTTGTGTCCTTTAAGCCGGTTAATCCTTCCTATAAGCGTGATGATTAAATCATCCTGTTGGAAACCAAAATCTGTCTTTGAAACGTTATCTAATATTCTGGTTTTAGGTTCAATACCATTATGTATTACAATAGATTTCTCTTTTATCTGGGGTTCTCTTTCAATCAAATTCTGTAATGTCATAAAAGAATTGGCTACAATAACATCAGCATACTTTTTGAGTAATTTTGGAAAAATTGTTGCAACGATTTTGGGATGGACAATGATTTCATGTACGTGCCAGATATGTTTTATTTTCCTTTTTTTGGCATAAAACATCCCGAGTGATACAGCTAATGTATTAGAATAGATAATTTCAAACCGGTGCTTTTGGTTTAATGAATCTAAAAACTTTATTGCTTTTTTATATTCGCCAAAAAACTTGAGACTGTTTTTAGGTATAACGATATCCCTGTAAAGCTTCAAAACGGGTGTAATATACACTTCGACATCTATCTTTTCCAACTCATCTTTTAATGGTCCGTCAACCGGAATAATAACCACCGGTTTAAACTTTACTTTGTTTATATGCTTAAGTAACAGAAGTAATGTTTTATCAGAACCATAGAGATCTGCTGACTGATGTATGAAAAGTATCTTAGTCATTTTGAATACTTTTACCCTCTGATTGTGTAATGATTTCTCTGTAACAAATTAGGAAACCTATCAATATTGATTTAGTATCCGCAATAAAATAAAAACCCATAAAAACCCAGCATGAAACAAACATAAACAAGCCCGTTCCGACCATCATAAAATTAATTTGTTTTACAATTGGAATCTCAGACCGGGTCTTTTTGAATAAGAAAAAGATTGCTGTAAGTAGGAAAAACAGTCCTAATAGGCCCGCCTTTAAAAAAACTGTCATGAAACCATTATGTAGAATAGAAATGTACCTTAATTCCATATCTCCCAGCCATATTTTTTGTTTGAGGTCAACTTTTGAGCCGAGACCCTGACCAAACATAGTTGAATAATAACCATCCCGGGTTACCTGTCTAACTGTCATTATATTTTCATAAGAGCGGTAGTTATCATTAAAGTCCTTCCAATTTTCACGGTTAATCTTGGTTTTAAAAGGTTCAATGGGCGCTACTTTTATTTTATAAAGAAATGCTTCCAACCCAGGTCCATTCCGTTTTGGATTGATATACAGAATTGTGGAATAGCCAACAACCGTAACAATAGTTAAGGTACTCAAGACCAATATAAGCCTTCTGTTGAAAACGAAATAACCTTTAAGCGCAACTAATAAGATAAAAAACTGGATAAAGTTTGTTCTGGATAAATACAGGAAAGCCGAAACTGTAATAGCCGTTGTATATATAATTGTCCTATTTTGGGTGAACCCCAGTTCAAATTTTTTGTGAAAAAAAAGAATTATGAGTGCATACACTTCATAATCACTAAAAAAACCTGCATAAAATCTAATTTCGTTCACTGTTCTTGCATTATGTACAAAGAATGCCCAAAAAATCAGCCAGAAATGAATTATTGCCAAAAAAAAGGCTGTATGTGCTACTGTCTGGAATGCTTTTTTTGGAAACATTCTACACAACTGATAACCGATGAGCAGTCCCAAAATAGGTTTTACTACATACGTAAAATCACGAATTATATAATATTTTACATAATCCTTGTAAAACATTACTATTGCAGCAATCAAGAGTATGATTGCATAACAAGATATTTGTTTGACAATACTTAGAGAATATTTTTTCTGAAGAGTAATTACAGCAGCAAATATCCATACTAGAAAGGTAAGCTCATATATATTGATATAAGGAACGGCAACACAAATTGCAAAGAGTAATTGATACAGAAATGTTTTTTTGATAACTGTTGCCATTTATTCTATGCTTTTGATAACTTTTGCAGGAATCCCGCCTATAACTACGTTATCTGGGAAAACTCCATTAACAACCGCTCCAGCAGCAACAACCGTATTGTTTCCCACGACACAGCCATCAAGAAATGTAACTTTGGCACCCACCCAAATATTGTTCCCGAGCTTAATGCCTTTAGAAGTCACCCCTTGTTCCCGAATGAGTTTTGACGAGTCTGAAAATGTATGGTTTTCAGAGTGAAATGAAATATATGAGCCCATAATTACATCATTTCCTATTTCAATGCCGCCTGAAGCTCCAAAATGAGTAAAATCACCTATAGCAGAATTGTTTCCCATTTTTAATCCAGCTCCGTATTTGGAGAAATGGCTTGTAGAGGTTAATTTTGAGAAAGCCCCTATTTTGACAAAGTTTCCTAAAACGATTCTTTCTGACGAATAGCCATCAAGTATTGTATATTTATCAATGGTAACATTTTTTCCAAAAGATATATTCTGATAATTGAGTAGGGAAACATTTTTGCCTAAAAACACTTTTTTTCCTGTTTTTAAATATCCTCTCAATAACATTATAGTTCTGTTATAGAAAACGGAAAACATAAGCCTATCCGGAATTCTATCATCTATCTGATAGGTTTTCCCTGTCTTGGCCAGCATTGTTTGGAAAAACTTTTTAATCATTTAACGACTATATTTTATACACGTTTCCAAAAATACAATTACTTTTTAACTTGTTTCGACAAATAAGTCTTTTTTAATGATTCTATAAAATATTAGTGCCGTAATTATTTCGGTAATTATTAATGAAAACAATACTCCAAAGACATGATAGAAAGGGGTAACCGCTACAACAGCAGCAAGACTTATTATTGTAATCAGCATCGTTGTTTTTACGTATTCCTTTTTCTTGTTAGCTCCTAAAACCAATTGTTTTAATGGAATAGAAATGCACTGAAAAATTGGAATCAATACTGCCATCTTTAGCAGCTTGCTGATTTCGGTTATACCCTTTGGATTAAAGTAGGTAACTATTTTAATTGAAAAAACAGCAACAATGACCATACAACTTATGATGAAAATACCATTCAACCCATTGTAAATTTTCCAGAAGCGCAGAGCTTCTTTTTTGCTTTTATCGAGCAGGTAGCAAACCCGAGGATAAACGAAATTGAAAAAAAGCAAAAGATAAGTTTTAAAAATAACGATAATCTGATCCACAATCTTGAATTGACCGGCAAGAATATTGCCTCCAAAAAAACTAATTAGAACTATTGGGGAATACATCTGAAGTGAGACAAAAATCTGAGAAGAAAATATGGTGAAGTTTTGTATTATCAATGTCGAAACATCATCTTTTTTCAGATTAAAAAATGAAAACGAATATTTTAATACAATGTACATACAAGCAATTGCATTAGCTGTAATCATACCTATACCCCAAATAAGATTGCTGTATATGTAATCTGAAGGCTGCTTTAAAAAGAGGAAAACCCCAACCAGATAAATCGCTTTTGAAAGAATATTGAGGATTGTAATCCATTTAAAATCCTCAACACCCTGCAAAAACCACGTAGGATTAACAAATTGACCCACTACCATGGATAAACTTAAAAAGAAAAGTGTTTTCTCCTTACTAAAATATGGAATGCAATTGAATAAAACTGTAGTAAAAAACAACATGGTAAGAAGCAATAAAAACTTTGCCACATAGGTAGTGATAAAAATACTCTCGAGTTTGGTTTTGTCTTCCCTATTTACCGCAACATCTTTTACCCCAATAATTTCGGAACCATAATCAATAAATACCATTATAAAGAACGCCACGGCCATTCCAACACCTATCTTCCCGTATCCCTCTTCTCCACAAATAGAAACAATATAAGGTACAACCAGCAATGGAGTGATTAAATTAAATCCTTGTCCAAAACCATATATGACAAGGTTGTTGAACTGTTTCGATTTTTTAATTGTTTCTATTATTCTTTTAAGCATTGACAAGGGTATAAAATAAAAAGCTACAAACAGAATCTAAATCTATTTGTAGCTTTGCTGCTTTATTTTCTACTACTAATTTTTTTTAGTAGTTGTTAATTTTTTAAGTGCATCTATCAATTCCTGTCTAGGATAATAGAATGGTGTTTTATATTCTGGTCCGTTTTTAAGAATCTTCAAAGATCCATCTCCTTCGAATTCTGTTTTGAAATCTTTACTTTCAATAAAGTATTTAAAGAAATCCGCTCCTTTTATATACATTTCATTTCCATAAAATAAAATTTTAACTCCATATAGCGTAACTGATTCCTGTTCTTTATTCATACCAAAATCCAAACGGATATCTGTTGGTATTTTTTCTTCAGATAGATCAAAAACTACTTTTTCTCTCTTATTGTCTCCTGCGACTCCATGCCAAACAGCCATTTCTCCTTTAAAACCAATAGTGTTATCTTCAGTATAATACAATGTGAAATCATCCTTCTTAGATGCTGCTACATCAAGTTCAACACTAAAGTTTTGCTTTGCTGGCGGCATTATACTTTCCTTTTGTTCTCCTTCCTTTTTGGTTTCATCATTTTTACAGGAAGCGCCCAGTACTAATAAAAAAGATGCAATTATTAAAAGCTTAGTTTTCATGTTCTTTTTTTAAGATTATTACGCAAAATTAATTAATATAACGTATTAAACAAATTTTTATTTTTTTTCAAGCTCAATGCTATAAATAATCAAATTTCTATCCAAATCACTGATTGTTAAATCATTGTCATAGGTCAATGTTATTTTACAATGCTGGTTAACAGAATTAACAAAGGAAATGAATTTATCTCTTTCGTTCTCCTTTTCGCTCAAATAAATATTACCTATTTCCTTATCTCCTAATTTGATTATTAAATGAGCATTCTCATTATTTATAGGCGGGTTTGGTAAACTTTTGGCATTGATCTTCAAAGAATAATTCCCAGTTTCCAGATAAATTGAAGGAGATTTAATCGTACTGTTTTCAAACATACATACCTCGCCTTTCTCGTTAACATTTATAGGTTGGAAATTTTTAATTTCAAAAAATTTACCTTGATTTTCTTTAGATTGAATAGTTTTAGACACATAATGTTTTGTCCATACATCAAACATTTCAACACTAACATCCAAAGTAAAATTTTCATTTAAAAAAGCTTCATCTTCAGATTCTAATTTGTAAGGCTTTGAATTTCCGTCCATATACCAAAATGATTCCATAGGTATAGTTTTATTTTTCATCTGGTTAATGTAATCCTGCAATGAACATTCAACAGTAATATTATTTCCGGAAGGTGCCTGAAGTAGAGCTGTATTTGTGTCATCTTCATTTAAAAAATAACTCATAAGCCATCCAAAAGAGGAAACTACTTTTTCCTTATTTTTATTTCTTTTTAGTATACTTTCTGTTATTTCACGAAACTGAGTTTTGCTTACTTTTCCATAATAATCTTTTATAATGATTATATCCGTTAATGAAGCTATCACTAAAAAACCCAATATCGCTTTTTGTACCAATTGAGTCCTTATTTGAGATACCCCTATTGAAAGGATCATAATCAGAGCTGGTAGTACCGCTATAAAGTATCTACTAATTATCATAGGTACATCCAAATAAGAACGTACCAAAGGAATAAACAACGTGATAGAAATCCATAAGGAAAGTACCACAAAACTGAACAGCATCTGATTTTGGCTTACAGATGTACCAGGCTTCTTTTTCTGATTAAACAATTTGATAAAATAAAAAGCCGTAATTAAAAATACAAAAAGCATTATTGCTTCCGAGTTTCCAAAAAACTCTTTAAATAATTGAGTATAAACCTCAAGTGATGGTGGTTGAATCCAAAAAGACTTTATTTTCATCACTGTAAGGAATATCTTTAATGAAGGTAACCATAAAATGATAATTGTAAGAGCAGAAAAGAGAGAATATTTTAAAAAACTTATTCTGGCTTTTTGTGGCAAATCCATTAAAAAGAAAAACAAGATAGCAACTTGGGAAACTAAAATGAATAGGCCAAAAAAGTGTGTATCAATCATCAGTGCAGCAAATAAACCATATAAAATAGCTGTTTTTAAATTATTCTTTTTTATAAAAATAATAAGTCTATAAAATGAGAGTATAGCCATTAAAGCAAATAATGCATAAGGTCTTGCTTCTTGCGAATACCAAATATGAAAATAATTTATGCTTAAGAGTAAGGCAGCAATTATACCTGTTTTGGGATTTTTGATTTCTCTGCCTAATAAATAAATTGAAAATACAGACAGTATTCCTATGATTGCCGAAAACATCCTTACAACAAATGTAGTATGCCCAAAAATGGTACTAAACAATTTTATGCTCAAAAAATATAAGTGTGGCATTTGCTCCCTAAAAGCTGTTATATCATAACTTTCTTTATAAGTGATTTTTGGGTTACATTCTATCATGGTATGGATTTCATCAAGCCATATACTCTGAAAATCGAGCTTGTAAAACCTTAAAACAGCTCCTAAAAGAAGAATTGCAAATAACAAATAATTCTCCTTTATACACTTTACTATTTTCATAATTATTGATTGATTTCTATGTTTTCTATAAAATCTAAATATATTTTAGCGTTTGGTGCACTAATGTTTTTACGGGTACTTAGTTGCAGTAAAAGCACAATCAAAGTTACTGAAAACAGCTGAAGTATGATTCCCGAAATTATTAAAACCAAACTCGAAGCCCAACCCGGGATTGCATAATTGGTAAAAAGCTTCTCTCCAAGAATATAAAGTACTGACAGAAAGCACAAGGCAATCCAATATAAATACAATTACAGTATTTAAATAGATATGTGTTCGAAGTATACTGCAATGGAACTTAGCCCGTGTAGAATC
>CAMFLD010000018.1 GCA_945957245.1 uncultured Flavobacterium sp.
CGAGATCAGCCTCGGTCTCGTGGGCTCGGAGATGTGTATAAGAGACAGCCTGTCTTACTCTTACACTACCACGCAAGAGAAGGGCATCGGGAATTTCATCCTGATTCCGATCTGAAAAATCAGAGTATTCAATAATTATTTTGGAAGATTTCTGTGCATTAACATTGTTCAGTGCAAAGAACAGAAATCCGATATAAAAAAGTAGCTTCTTCAATGAATTGATATTTAACCTATGCCTTACGACATGAGTGGGCAAATTTATAAAATTAGCAGCAATCAGAAGCTCAATTAAGAATTATTTATTAAAAGCCAAAAGCGCAAATCATTAGGATTTACGCTTTTGACTCCAATTAACCACAATTTATTATTCCTTAACTATTTTCTCGACTTTGCTTCCTTTTTCGGTTTTGATTTTTAGAAAGTAAATGCCATTTGCTTTTCCTGAAATATCAATAGTTGCATTGGTTGCATTTTCTAAAAGAGTTTCCAAAAGTCTTCCCTGAATATCATAAAGCTGAACAGACTGTATTCCAAATTGACTGTTAATATTTATGATGGAATTAGCCGGATTCGGATAAATTTTTACACTGTTATCGAATTCATGTATCGGATTATTTAATTCTGCAAAAGTTGTGGTGGCATCATTAGTAATAACCGGGAAATTGTAGTCAAAATAAATTCCTGCTCTTTGTAGCACAGTATCATTTACCGGTAAATCTCCTTTGGTTTTAATTTTAAATAAAACATCGCCATGACCTCCAACAGGCGGATTTCCATGCGCTGCTTCAAGATTGATGTTTTGTAGAATGAATTCCACTTTATTTCCAGAAATTCTGGTCGAAGAAGGATTAGAACTATTAAGCAGTTGCAAAGAGTTCATGTCAAATTTTGTGGGGTCAATATCAAGACGAACTACTACATTTTCAGCATAAAAAGTACCCGTGTTTTCAAAATTAACCATGTAATGAAGGTAGTTGCCAATTTCTGTAGGTGCAACCGAATCACCTTCAAGACAGGTTATTTCATTAGGGTCGTATGAACCTACAACAGTTTGATTGTAAGTGAATTGATTGTCAGAAGGTAATTCATCTCCGGAGATAGGAGTTATTGATGTATTAAAATTCAGGATATCACCGTTATTTACAGCCGGAGTTTCTGTAGGAGCGTTGATATTAAGTACCACTGTAATACTACGGTTTTCAAAAGGCATTAAGTTGGTATAATTCCATGAAAGCAAACCAGTAGTCACTACATCGGGAACTGGGCCGGCGGATACAAAATCGATTCTGGCATCATCAAACTGAAAATTAACTGTCCCGGATTCCATTTGGTTTCCTTTATTTTTAAATACAATTTTATATCGGGCATCAAATCCCGGGCGTGCCGGTTCTATTTGGGTAAGAACAACTTCTATATCATTATGCTGACCTACTGCATTAATACAGAAGTTTTGTGTAGAGATATTATTGTTGTTATTGGTAAAATTAAAATTAGCTGATGCGGGATCAAATGCAAACCAAGTAGGGTTTTCAGTATTAGGAGCTATAGTGTAATTTCCGGCATCGGTATAGAAATTATAGGTTCCATTAATATTCGTTACGGTTGCTCCATTTAAGGAACCATCAGTAACATTAAGCCTGATGAAAGGATTTACTACATCGGTAACATCACAACCATCATTATTGGCATCAAAAATGGTAATTCCGGTAATTGTGTTATGATTTCCTCCCGGAGTAAAAGAGCAATAGGAGTTACATACGGTTCCGTTCATCCCAAGGCTGTTAAGTTGCGTCTGTATGGACTGCAGTTGGTTGTCATCAGCGCAAATATATTGCAGTGTCGGATTACCGCTAAAATCAAGTAGCGATTCATTAATTCCGTTTTTGAGAAACAATGTTGAGAGTGTATTATTTTGACATGTCAGGTATTGCAAACGAGTACAATGGCTTACGTCAATTGTTGTCAACTGATTGAAACCGCACGCTAACGATTCGAGATTGGTCATATTGCTTAAATCCATAGCCGTAGTTTGTGTTGCTGCAAAACCAAGGGTTTTCAATCCTGTTAAGGAACTTAAATCCAGATTAGGTAAGTTATTATTGGAATAATCCAGATTAGTCAGGTTAGGATGATTGCTCAAATCCAAGCTTGTAAGCAGGTTGTTGGAACAAGAAAATCCATAAAGCGCATTAAGTCCGAATAAGTCTATATTGGTTAGGGAATTATTGTAGCATTCCAGATTTTCAAGATGAGGCAGGTAACCCAAATTTAAACTTAAAAGCTGATTATTGTCGCAAGAAAGATATCTAAGATTACTAAGACTGGTTACATCTAATGTTGTAAGTTGGTTAATACCACAATGTAACTCCGTTAGGTTAGGAAAATTACTTACATCCAGGATATTCAGGTTATTCGAGTTACAGTTAAGAAATCCCAGGTTAGGAGAAATCCCATTCACATTAGCCAGAGACAATTGGTTATATGAAAAGTCTAAACTAACAAGGCTTGATAATCCGCTCAGATTTAAAGTCGTTAGTTGATTGTCAGAACAATTTAACTGAATCAGGTTTGTAAGGTTAAGCACATCGAGAGTTGTCAAATGGTTATGTGTACAATTTAAATATTGAAGGTTTGGCAGGTTAATTAAGCTCAGATTGGTTAACTGATTATAGTTGTAATCCAATACTTTAAGATTGATTAATCCGTTTAAATTCAAGTTGGTAATATAGTTATAAGAGCAATGTAAATCTGTTAGGTTAACCAAATTTGAAACATCAAGATTGGTAATGGCCTGATAGCTGCAACTGAGTTTTTTTAGGTTGGTAAGATTATTAACATTCAGAGAACTAATATGCCCGGAAATTCCAGCAGGCCCATCACAATATAAGGTTTCAAGACTCGTTAGTCCGGTCAGATCCAAATTAGAAAGCATATTAACGCTGCAATTAAGCAATTTCAGATTGGATAATCCGACTACATTTAGATTTGTCAGGAAAGGAGCAATAAACTGACCATTAGCAATATATCCGCCACCACAGGTCAGTTCCAGCAAATTGGGCAAGCCAGTGGCATCGATACTTGAGATAAAATTCCGCGAACAATCTATTTTCTCTAATGCCGGTAAGTTGGTTAGGTCTAATGTTGTAAGCAGATTGCTGCCGCAATATAGTTCTTTAAGGTTAGCCAGTCCGTTTAGATTGAGTGTAGTTAATTTACCATAGGTACAGGTCAATATTCTTAAATTAGGCAATCCGCTCAGATTTAAGGAAGTAAGATTCCCTAAACTGTCTCCCGTTGAAGTTACATTGCTCCAAACGCTGAATTCCTGTAGATTGGGTAAATTAGACAATGTTACATTAGTAAGCTCATTATTCCTGCTACAATCCAGAGTAATTAAATTGGGAAGATTAGAAATGCTTAAAGTACTTATTTTAGTGTTACTACTGGTCAGCTTTGTCAGATTGACAAGTGCGTGAATATCAAGATTGGTCAAATCATTATAACTGCAGTTCAGTTCGCTTAAGTTAGTCAGGTTATTCAAATTCAAGGCCGAAAGTTTGTTGCTGCTGCAATTCAATTTAGTAACATTCGGAACTCCATTAAGGTTTGTAAGCTGATTTGAGGAACAATCTAATTCAGTCAGATTTGTAAGCCCGCTTAAATTAAGAACTGCCAGGTTATTTGATGAACAGTTAAGTTTAGAAAGGTTTGTAAGTCCGTTTACAGTGAGTGTACCCATAGAAATGTTCCCTATAAATATTATTTCAGAGAGACCTGAAAGACCATTCAGACTGAGAGAAGTTAGTCCGTTATTGAGACAGTATAATTTTGACAAACCTGATAAATTGTTTATGTTTAATGATGCCAGGTTGGGTAAATTATAGCAAGAAAGTGTTTCCAGACTTGCGTTATTGTTTACATTGAGTGTAGAAAGAATTTGCATCCCAATACAGCTCAATGATTTAAGATGAGTAAGGCTGCTCGTGTCCAATGTTGTAATAAGACATGAGGTTAGCGTTAGTGATTCAAGGTTGCTGAAGCCCTCCAGTCCGGTAGTATTCATCACCAGTAGTTCATTGATAAATAATGATTTAACCAGAAGTGCTTCAGACGTCTGTATTTCGCCATCATTATTAGTATCAATTGTCATCCATTGATCATTAAAATCTTTGGCTACTTGTATTGATGGTGTTGCAGCCAGTAAATAGTTTTTAAGGTACGTATTAGGTATTGTAATGGTCTGCGCATTAATCCATCCTGTAAACAGAATTAATAACGGTAACAGTTTTTTAGCTGTAAAAAACGATTTGTTTTTTGAAAAGAGTTGAAGTATCGTTGGTTTCATGATTTGTGTATTTTTCTAAAAATTCCTGATTAATTCCTGTAGTTTTTCCTTTTTGCTCTGAGCGATAGGAATGTGCGTGTTGTCGGCCATGACAACATAACCACCGTCAGATTTGATATAAGATTTTAAATAAGAAAGATTGATTAAATGGGATTGATGTATACGTTCAAAACCATGTTCAGTCAGCATTTCTTCAAATTCCTTGAGCGTTCTTGAAATCAATAACGGCTTATGATTTTTGATGAAGAACTCCGTGTAGTTTACCTTAGCTTCACAGCGGATGATATCGGATACATCAAAAAGATGGATACCATCACTGGTGGAAAGGGCTATGCGTTTAAAATTATCTACTTTTTTGCGAATGTTTTCCAATAACAGATCAATATGTTCAAACGAACTGTTTTTACCAACAACTTCTTTGATTTTGGCAATGGTCTGCTGTAATTCTTCCGGGTCAACAGGTTTCAGGATGAAATCCAGTGCACTGAATTTAAATGCCTTTACCGCATATTGTTCATGAGCCGTAATAAAAACAATATGGGCATTTGTTTTTCCTTTGGTTTTTTTGAGCTGCTCCAAAATATCAAATCCGGTTCCGTCTGAAAGATGGATGTCGAGGAACAATACCTGTGGCTGCGTTTTCTCCAATAGCGCAACACCAGTCTTTACGCTTTCGGCTTCGCCAATAATATTGATTTCATTAGTGTACCGCTCCAAAAGCGCTTTTAGTCCGGTTCTTAAATGTTTGTCGTCGTCAATAAGTACTGCTGTTATCATTGGATATATTGTATTGGTAATCGCAGGGTAACACGTGTTCCCACTACTTTATTATTATCTTCTAATTCTTTTATTTCTATCTGTGCCGATTTTGAAATGGTGGCTTCCATGATTTCCAATCTTTTTTTGGTGATTTCCAAAGCCATTGATTTGTGAGCCTTCATCGAGTTTTCCCTAATCGATGCCGATTTGGTAATTCCGATTCCATCATCTGAAATAGTGCAGACCAACTGCCCGTTGTCAACATCAAAATCTACATAAATGGTTCCGTTGCCTTCTTTGGGTACGAGACCGTGAAGTATGGCATTTTCTACAAATGGCTGAATCAGCAGCGGAGGCAGTCCCATATTAAATTCGACTCTTTCACTGGATTCAATACGGAAATCAAACTTATCATGAAAACGTAACTGTTCCAGCTCTAAATAATTTTGAAGGCTTTCAATTTCTTTGTCAATTGGAATCAGGGTGTCTTTTGAATATTCCAGAGTAAGCCGCATTAGTTTGGAAAATTTCGAGAGGTATTTTAAAGCCGAATCAGTTCCGTTTTGAACAATAAAGCTTGAAATTGAACCCAAACAATTGAATACGAAATGCGGATTCATCTGAAGGTGCAAAGCTTTCTGTTCGTATTCGGCAACTTCTTTCTGAAGTGTCAGACGACGTTTCACCTGTTGTCTGTTAATTACAAGGAAAATAAGCCCAACGATTAGCAATGTCCCTACTATTGAACAAATCAGCATCAAGTTCTGGCGCTTGCTTTTTTCCTGAAATAAGGCTTCCCGTTTTTTGTATTCGAAGTCCATTTCGGCACGATCAAACTTTTTGGTGCTCTCCATTGTATTTAAACTATCACGAGCCGTTACATATTTTTTATAATGCTCCAAGGCAAGTTCCGGTTGATGATTTACTTCATAAATGTCGCTTAACAATTTTTCTGAATGGTAAATCTGGTCCAATGCCCCAATCTCTCTGGCATAATCCAATGATTTTGAAGCCAGGGGCATTACCTGTTCGTATTTTTTCTGATCAAAATAAAGTGTGCCCAAATTGTAAAGTGCCAGAGCTGCTCCGAACTTATTCTGGATGCCTTCATATATTTCAAGTGATTTTTGGTAATAAGTTTCAGCTTTGGCTGATTCTTTGGTTTTGATATAATAATCGCCCCAATAGTTCATCAATAATGCCAAACCTCGGTCATTTTGTGTGGTACTGAACAATTTTTCAGCTTTTGTATAGTATACTTTTGCCTCCTCAAGTTTATTGCCTTCAAAGTAAATTACTCCAATGTTCGTAAGGGTAACAGGCAATGTTTGTTCTCCAATTTCTTCCTGTATTTTTTCGGCCTTTTTAAAATATTCCAGTGCTTTGATATTGTTGGATCTCGATTTGTAAACAATACCCAGATTATTGTATGATTTTGAAATTCCGGTTTTATTGTTGATTTTTTGGTAAAGTTTTAAACCGTTTTGATAATTATTTAGTGATTCATAGTAATTGCCTTGTTGTGAGTAAATGACACCCAAGCTCGAGTAGCATCTTGCCAAGCCATATACATAAGTTTTATTGCCGTCATCTTCATTTACAAGTGATTTGAATAAATCTTTCGCCTTTTCAAAATGCTGTTTTGCTTCATCATATTTTCCCAAAATAATGCTTACATTTCCCTTGTTGACTATCGCATTTGCAAGTCCGTTTTTAAATTGGATTTTATTGGCAAGTTTCTCAGCTTTTAGGGCATAATTAAGGGAGGAATCAATATTACTTTCCTTGAATTCAAAAGCCAGATGGTTGTAAACGTTAACTTTAGCAGTGTCAACCTTGCTTGCATTAAGTACCTTCTTCAGGCTGTCTATGGCAGTTTGCTGTGACCAGCCTAAACCTACTGTAAGCAATAAAGAATAATAAAGGACAATTTTGACTGAGGTTTTCAAGGTTATCTGAATTTAATTTCTGAAACAAAGATAGTAGCATTATTTAGGGTAAAATATACTACTTTTTATTCAACGCATTTAACTTATTATTATCTGTCTTTTGATTATTATTTCATTTTGTATTTAATTTAAATCTCAGAAAAGCTATATTGAGTATATTTGTAGTTATGCTTTATAGAACCAGATTATAAAGAAGGTAAATTATGAAAACGAGTTTAACATTAGCCCTGATGATGAGTTGTGTTATTGCAACCACAACGCAAGCACAAAAAAAGACCGCTATGAGTACCAAGCCAAAAACAACGATTACCACGCCAAAAAAACAAGTTGTCTATCAAGTTTTTACCCGTCTTTTCGGGAATAAAAACACCACAAATAAACCTTGGGGAACGATTGAAGAAAACGGAGTGGGGAAGTTCAATGACTTTACAGACAAAGCATTACAGGAAATCAGAAAGCTGGGGGTGACCTACATCTGGTATACGGGTGTGCCACATCATGATGTAATAAGAGATTATACACAATACGGAATTTCAAATGATGACCCGGATGTTGTAAAAGGACGTGCCGGTTCGCCTTATGCTGTAAAGGATTATTATAATGTTAATCCCGATTTGGCCGTGAATCCTGCCAAAAGACTTGAAGAATTTGAAGCCCTTATTGCACGTACCCATAAAAACGGACTTAAAGTTATTATTGATATCGTTCCAAATCATATAGCCCGCAATTACCACAGTATAACCAATCCAAAAGGTGTAACTGATTTTGGAGCAGAGGATGATACTTCTGTAGAATACAAAAGGGATAACAATTTTTACTACATTCCCGGAAAGGCTTTTGAAGTGCCTACTTCAGATACTTATAAACCCCTTAATGGTGAAAAGAATCCTTTGATTGATGGTAAATTTCAGGAATATCCGGCAAAATGGACCGGAAACGGATCGCGTCAGCCAAAACCGGATATCAATGACTGGTATGAAACGGTAAAAGTTAACTATGGTATAAAACCTGATGGAACTAAAGACTTCCCTCAATTGCCTGCGGGTTATGACACTAAAGATTATAAAGCACATTATGCTTTTTGGCAGGGAAAGGATGTACCAAGCTCATGGAAAAAATTCAGAGATATAGCGCTTTACTGGACGGCTAAAGGGGTGGATGGTTTCCGTTATGATATGGCTGAAATGGTTCCTGTGGAATTTTGGAGCTATATGAATTCATCTATCAAAATGAAGAATCCTAATGCTTTTTTGATGGCTGAGGTATACAATCCTAAGGAATACCGCAATTACATTAAGCTTGGAAAGATGGATTATCTGTATGATAAGGTTGAAACCTACGATCATTTAAAAGCTGTAATTCAGGGAAAGGTATTGCCTGATCCGCTTTCGGAAATTCAAAAAGGAATGGCAGATGTTGAGCATCACATGCTCCACTTTTTAGACAATCATGACGAACAGCGTTTGGCAAGCCCTGAGTTTGCCGGAACACCTGAAAAGGGAAAACCATTAATGGTAGTTTCTGCAACGATTGGTTCATCACCTACCATGATCTATTTTGGTCAGGAAGTAGGAGAGGATGCTAAGGAAAATGGAGGTTTTGGTACGCATTCCCGAACTTCAATATTTGATTATGTTGGAGTTCCGCATCATCAGCGTTGGATGAATGGAGGTAAGTTTGATGGAGGACAATTATCAAAAAGTGAAAAGGATTTACGTGATTTTTACAAACGCTTACTGAATTTTACCATAAACAGCGATGCGCTTATGGGTAAATTTGAGGAAATACAAACGGTAAACAGAGATAAAACATTGAGTTATGATCCGGGGATGTATTCTTATGTACGTTGGTCTGATAAGGAAAAGTTAATCATCGTTGTGAATTTTTCCTGGGTTACCACAAGTAATTTCCAACTGAAAGTTCCTGCCGACATCATTAAGGAATGGAAACTGAAAGACGGATTGTATGATATAACTGATCAGCTTTACGGAAGCAAAGCCCAATTAAAAGTAAATGACGGTTCGGGAACAATCCAACTGAATGTTAAACCAAGCGAGAGTTTTATATTTAAACTATAAAAAACAAAACCCTTTCATATTGAAAGGGTTTTTAGTTTGTTAAATATCACTTTTGATTTTAAGCTATTTTCTCAAAATCTTCTCCATAGCTTTTCCTTTGGCCAGTTCGTCAATTAGTTTATCGAGGTAGCGGATTTTCTGCATAAGTGGGTTTTCAATATTTTCTACACGATAACCACAGATAACCCCTTTGATTTTATCTATATTGGGATTGAGCCGAGGTGCTTCCGCAAAGAAGGTTTCAAAATCTACTCGGGACTCAATCTGCTGTTCGAGTTGTTGTTGGCTGTAACCGGTTAGCCAACAAATAATGATATCAAGCTCGGCTTTGGTATGACCTTTAGTTTCCGTTTTTTTTAAATAATGCGGATAAACACTGGCAAAGGCCATTTTAAATACTTTATGGTTTTCCATCGTAATCTCTTTTTTTATTCTAAAGCCTTGACATAGCAAGCCAGTCAATTAAAATATGGCAAATCATCAAGCTATAAATATTTCGGTATTTCCAGTAATATAATGAAAAAATGAAACCGATTACAAAAGGGCCTACAACATTCTGTATAGTACCATATCCAATATGTACAGCTGCAAACAATAATGATGTAATCAGGATAGAAAGGAAGTTGTTTTTTAAAATTAATTCCAAACGTGGTTGAATATAACCACGGAATAAATATTCTTCAACAATACCAGCCGTTATTACAATAAGTGGAATGAACAACCGGTATTGGGAAATAATACTTTTTAATATTTTCAATATAGGACTCAATTGATTAACTCCATAGGCTTTAAGCAAAAGACCTATAGGTATTAATACTGTGAATATTATCAGCCAAAGCAAAAGTATATGCAATACCATTTCATAAGATTTGTATTCCCGGTTTGGCCATAGCATAAACTGCTGTTTTTCTACTTTGAGAGCATATCGAACCATGATTATCAAACAGGCCCAATGTGATAATCTCGATAATAGCAATGAGACTGTATAGGCATCTGGTATTCCAATCATTTTAAAGGTTTTGACAGATGTTATCAACATTGAAATAAATAGGGATACAATGCATAGGACAATACCTCTAAGCATTGCTCTGTTATTTTTATAACTTTCAATCATGATTTTGGTTTACTTTTAGGATTAATTTTAAGTTGCCTTCGGAAAACCCTAGTATAGTCTTTATTCCAAACATCTTCAACGAGATAGTAATTTTTTCCAGATTTAGTAATACGGTTTTCATAATCTGTATCATCGCTCAAAAAAGCATTAACAGACTGTAATAATGTCCATTTTTTTCCAGCATAGGAGTAGACTCTTATTTGCCCCCAATTATACATTTCAAATTCAAGGAAGACAAGAAGATCATCCTTGCCATCGTGGTTTACATCACCAATGCCTCTTATGTCGATGCTATAAGATTCCACAATCATTTCAGGAATTTTTGAAGAAAATTCAATCCGTGCGTAGCAAACATTTTGCCCACAAGCTTTTTGGTAAGTGCTGTCTGGGGAAATTACCCTTTTGTAACTTACATAAACACTATCTTTCTTATGATCGCCATTTAAATCACCAACCTGAAAATTACGTTTGATTTCTTCAAGTTTGCCTTCATAAGGTTTTAAAAGATTTTCTTTCGGATCTAAATCCTTAACTGTTGCCAGTCCATCTTTATCCTGAGCATGTATAAAGTGTGGGAGTAATAATAGGACTATCAGCAGGTTTTTCATGATTCTAAGATAACAAAAAAACTGTCCGAAGACAGTTTCTGTTTATTTTGTTATCGTTTGTTTTCGGTCAGGGCCAACAGAAATTATTTTGATTGGAACTTCGACTTCTTTTTCTATAAATTCTATATAATCCTTTAATTCCTTCGGAAGGCTTTCAAAAGTGGTTAAGCCGGTTAAATCCTGAGCCCAGCCTTTGAATTCGGTATAAATCGGAGTTACATTTTCTTCTTCAATATTAAAAGGAAGGTGATGGATAATTTCTCCCTTATAATTGTAAGCGGTGCAGACCTTCAAAGTTTCAAAACCTGAGAGCACATCTCCTTTCATCATCATCAGTTGGGTTACCCCGTTAATCTGTATTGCATATTTAAGGGCTACCAAATCAAGCCATCCGCAACGACGCTTCCTTCCGGTAACGGAGCCGAATTCGTTTCCTACCTTAGCCATAATATCGCCATCTTTTCCAAAATCTTCAGTAGGAAATGGCCCGGAACCTACACGTGTGGTATAAGCTTTAAAAATTCCGAATACTTCTTTGATTTTATTTGGAGCAATCCCTAATCCGGTGCAGGCTCCGGCAGCAGTTGTATTAGATGAGGTTACAAATGGATAGGTTCCAAAATCAACATCTAATAAAGAACCTTGAGCACCTTCACATAAAATGGATTTACCGTTTTTCTGCGCTTTTGCCAGATATTCTTCGCTGTCAATGAAAGTCAGTTTCTTCAAATCTTCTATTGCTTCAAAGAATTCTTTTTCAAGTTCGGGTAAATTATACTGAATGGCAACATCATAAAAAGCAATCATGGCTTCATGTTTGTCAGCCAGACTTCTGTAGCGCTCCTTGAAATCGGCTAATTCAATATCTCCTACACGGATTCCGTTTCTTCCGGTTTTGTCCATGTATGTTGGACCAATTCCTTTTAAGGTCGAACCGATTTTGGCTTTTCCTTTAGCAGCTTCAGAAGCAGCATCAAGCAAACGATGTGTTGGTAAAATAAGATGTGCCTTTCTTGAGATTAACAATTTGGATTTAATATCCATGTTGAATTTAGACAAACCATCAATTTCACTTTTGAAAACCACCGGATCAATTACCACGCCATTTCCAATAATATTAATGTTGTTCTCATGGAAAATACCGGAAGGAATTGTTCTTAAAACATGTTTGATTCCGTCAAATTCTAATGTGTGACCAGCGTTAGGTCCGCCCTGAAAACGGGCAATGATATCGTACTTGGAGGTCAGAACGTCTACGATTTTTCCTTTTCCTTCGTCCCCCCATTGTAATCCGAGTAGTAAATCTACAGTCATTTTGTGTTGTTGTGAATTGTTGTGTGTTGCTTTTTTTGGGTTATACGGTTTTTCGTGTATTTGGTTATTTGATATAAATACACGGGTGAACCAATTATTCTTTTTTGTTGGCATAGAAATACAAAGAATGATTATGTATCTCTATTCCGAATATTTCTTCAATGGTTTTCTTAATGGTCTGAATACGAGGGTCACAAAACTCAATTACCTCACCGGTATCGGTCATAATGATGTGATCATGCTGTTTGTCAAAATAAGACTTTTCATAATGCGCCTGATTCTGTCCAAACTGATGTTTGCGGACTAAGCCACAATCCAATAAAAGTTCTATGGTATTGTACAAAGTAGCACGGGACACACGGTAGTTTTTGTTCTTCATTTTAATATACAGATTTTCTATATCAAAATGCTCTTCGCTATCATAGATTTCCTGAAGAATAGCATAACGTTCAGGGGTTTTCCGGTGTCCTTTATTTTCAAGATAAAGTGTAAAAACGTTCTTTACAGTCTCTTGATTTTTAATATTATCTGATGAAATTAATGTCATGCAACAAAGGTAATTTTTTTGTTTTAAGTGGCAAAGTTTCGGACTTCAAAGTTATTGACTCAAATATCTATTGCCTCAGACTAATTAGTATAAACCCGGGTCACTTTGTCAATGCCGTCAATTTTCTTTATGTTTTCAATCAGTTTTTTTAGTATAGAATTGTTTTGCACAATCACGGCCACCTGTCCGTTAAAAATACCTGCTTCTCCGCTGAGTGATATACTCTGGATGTTTACATGCATATTATTTGAAATTACTTTAGTCAGCTCGTTAGTTAATCCAAGGCTGTCCATTCCGGTAATTTTCAATATAGCTTTGAATTCCTGTTGGGTTGAGTCAATCCATTTGGCCTGCATAATGCGGTAAGCATAATTGGATTGTAATGTTATAGCATTCGGACAGTCCTTTTTGTGAACTTTGATTCCTTCATTGATTGTAATAAAACCAAAAACTTCATCGCCCGGGATTGGGTTACAGCAGGACGATAATTTATAATCCAGTTTGTCCTGTTCCGGGCCAAAAACCAGCATATCGTAATTGCTGTTAAGTACCGGTTTGTTGATTTCTTCGGGAGCAACATTAGGCGAACGTCTGATTTTATTTTTGAAGAAATTCATCAGCGTATTGCTCTTCTGAGCTGCAAAATCCTTAAGCTGCTGGTTTTCAATAGAGCCAATCCCAACACGGTAAAATAAATCCAGGCTGGTTTTGAGGCTGAAGAAATTGACCAACTCGTTTACTACACTTTCGTTAAGTGTAATCTTCAGATGTTTCAGCTTACGGGTAAGCAACTCTTTACCGTCTTCGGCTATTTTCTTCGTATTTTCGTTGAGTACGTTTCGTATTTTGTTTTTAGCTCTGGAAGTGGTAACATAATCTAGCCAGTTGATGGTTGGTTTCTGATGGGGAGAAGTAATTATTTCTATCTGGTCGCCGCTTTTGAGTTCGTGATTCAATGGAACTAATTTTCCATTAACTCTGGTTCCGCGTGTTTTGATTCCAATTTCCGAATGGATACTGAAGGCAAAGTCCAGTGAAGTGGCACCTTTTGGCAACGATTTGATCTCTCCCTTAGGTGTAAAGACGAAAATTTCTTTGGCATAAAGATTCATCTTGAAATCTTCTACAAAATCTACAGCGTTGGTTTCTGAACTCTCCAATGCTTCTTTTAAAAGATTGAGCCAAGTATCCAATCCGGTTTCTTCGGTGGCACCGTTTTTATATTTGTAATGCGCAGCGTAGCCTTTTTCGGCGATCTCATCCATACGTTCACTTCGCACCTGTATTTCCACCCACCGGCCTTTTGGCCCCATAACAGTAATGTGGAGCGCTTCATAACCGGTTGATTTTGGAGAAGATATCCAATCGCGAAGGCGGCTTGGACTTGGGCGGTAATGATCGGTTACGATGGAATAGATTTTCCAGGCCAAAAATTTTTCATCGTGAAGGTTTGATTTGTAAATAATACGAAGTGCAAACTTATCGTAAACTTCATCAAAAGTTACGTTTTGAGCTGCCATTTTCCTTCGGATGGAGTAAATTGATTTTGGACGGCCTTTCATTACGTATTCTACACCTTCCGCATCCAGAGATTTTTTCAGTACATCTGAAATTGTTTTAATGTATTCGTCCTGTTCTTCCTTGGTTTCCTTGATTTTACTTACAATATCTTTGTAGACTTCAGGTTCGGTGTATTTCAATCCCAAATCCTCAAGCTTGGTTTTGATATTGTAAAGTCCCAAACGATGGGCAAGGGGAGCATAAATATAAAGTGTTTCGGAAGCGATTTTCACCTGCTTGTAATCCGGCATGGAATCCATGGTCTGCATGTTGTGCAGACGGTCGGCAATTTTGATTAAAATTACACGTACATCATCATTGAGGGTCAACAACATTTTGCGGAAATTCTCAGCCTGCATGGAGATATTCATATCCTTCTTAACCTGCGAGATTTTGGTAAGTCCTTCAACAAGATGTGCAATTTTAGGATTGAACATTTTCTCAATATCCTCTACAGTTATATCAGTGTCTTCAACAACATCATGCATTAAGGCCGCAGCAATACTAGTGGCTCCGAGACCAATTTCGGATGCTACAATTTTGGCCACGCCTATGGGATGGAAAATATAAGCTTCGCCAGATTTCCTTCTTTGGTCTTTGTGAGCTTCTACAGCAACATCAAAAGCTTTTCGGATGAGTTTTTTATCAGAATCGGTGAGGGTTTGATAACTTATTCGAAGTAGTTCTTTGTATTCTCTGGCAATAGCTTTTTTTTCTTCTTCTAAATCTATTTCAATCATAGCATATTCAATCTATCAGCTAAAAATAAGCAATAGAAATGAACTGTGCAAATGAATATAC
>CAMFLD010000019.1 GCA_945957245.1 uncultured Flavobacterium sp.
TTTCCTGAAGCATATTCTCTTGCGGCATGTCCCGACAGATAACCGCGGATAACCATTTCGACTTTAAACGGTTCACAAAGGTGCCCTACAGCCACGTTTGGGTCTGGAGTAGCCATAAGCCAATTAGGCACAATATCCTCAGTCAGCTGCATAAATTTAGTAGCAATCTGATTTAAGATTTGCCCTTTGTAGGGAATCCCTCTTGGCATAACGACATCGAAGGCTGAAAGCCGGTCCGTAGCCACCATGACCAATAATTCATCATTAATGTTATAGACTTCTCTGACTTTGCCCCTGTAAACGGATTTTTGTCCGGGAAACTGGAAATTGGTAGTAGTAATCGTATTCATGTGTTGTGTTGTTGTGGGTGCAAATGTACTTATTAATAAATTATTTGTCTAATAAATACTTATTGAAATAGTCTAAAATCCTGCCGTATTCATCTACCCAGGAATAGGTTTCTTTAAACCCATGTGCTTCAACCGGATAAGAAGCCAAACTCCAGTTTTTCTTTCCTAATTCGATAAAACGCTGTGACAAACGGATGATATCTTTATATTCTACATTATCGTCTACCATTCCATGCAACATCAGTAAATTGCCTTGTAACTTATCTGCGTAATATATCGGCGAGGATTTTTTAAATGCATCTGGGTCAGTTTCGGGAAAATTCAAAATATTTCCTGTATAATCATGATTGTAATGTGCCCAGTCGGTTACTGAACGGATAGCGCAGCCAACTTTAAATTCATTTGGCGCCGTCATCATAGCCATTAGCGTGATGAATCCGCCATAAGAGCCTCCATAAATTCCAACTCTGTTGGAATCAATACCATATTTTTCAACTAATAATTTTTTACCGTCTAATTGATCCGTTAAATCCTTTCCTCCCATGAATCGGTAAATACCGGTACGATGATCACGACCATAGCCTTCACTGGCTCTGTAATCAATATCTAAAACGGTATATCCCAAATCGGCCAACAGGTTATGGAACATATATTCCCTCATGTATCCGCTCCAGTAATTGTGTGCATTCTGCAAATACCCGGCTCCATGTACAAAGATTACGGCTGCGCCATTTTTAACTTTATTATCCGGAGTATAAAGTCTTGCATTTACATTAGCATTGTCACGAGCCCTGAAAGTGATTACTTCAGGGGCACACCAAGCGTATTTTTTAAATGCCTCGGTTTGTGAAAATGTAATCTGATTAAGGCTCGAGTTTAGTTTATTATCAGCCCAATATAATTCCCAAGGTTTATTTTTATAAGAATAGCGAACTAGCAATGTTTTTTCATCTGGTGAAATTGTAACTTCCGATGCTCCCTCTTTTACAAGAATAGGCTCCATGTTGCCACCCGACACTGAAAGTCTGTAAAATTCCTTATTTCCGGGATGGGTTGTATTTGTGGTTAGAAAAAATGTTTTTTTATCATTTGAAATGGCCAAATCACGAACTTCCCAATTTCCTGAAGTTAATTGTTTTTTCTGTTTTGTTACCAAATTGTAGGTGTACAAATGGGAATAGCCCGTTGCTTCTGATTGGAAGTAAATTGTCTGATTGTCTCCCAAAAAACCCAATACTTTTGATTCAAAACTGTAAGCCGGAATACCCGGTCCGCCAATCCAGGCATCATCATGCTGGTATTCCGCTTCCGTAAACGAACTGTTTTCAAGATTAATGTTGATAATCCAACGGTCTTTGTTATCCTGACTTCTGATATCGGCTACAGCAAATTTACCGTCTGAAGAATAAACAACCGGATTTACATAAACAGCTCTTTCGACAGCTTCGCTTTTATTAAGTTTATCATACAGTTCGTAGTATTTTGGCTTATCTTTAATGTGACTCAATTTTGAAAAATCAACATAAACAGCTGTATCTTTTTCTCTGTTATAGATTGCAAACCTGGTTTTGAAGATATTATTTACCGATACTTTTGCTTTAGTTGGAACCGACTGATTATATCCATCGGCCGTAATGAAGTTTTCCATGACTTCATTTTTACTTTCCGGTGCTTCATAAAGAGCGAAGGCAACATACTTTGCGTTGGGATTTACTGAAAGATTAATAAAATCTGCCTTATCCGAATAAACAGCTGTTGGAAAATCTCTTTTCCTTAATTTGGCATTAGCCTGATTCCATTTTTTCTTATTATCCTGACTTCTGATAAATTCAAACAATTCCTTTTGTTGGTTATCCAAAAATGAATCTGCTTCTTTGGGTTTTTCAGGGGCGGTACCCTTTTTGAAATTAGTCAGTTGAATTAAACTTCCTTCATTGGTATTGAGTTGGAACATATTCCCGCTTTGTTCAAAAAACAAAACGCCTTTTACAGCAGCGGTCTGCAGGTTACTAATAGTATTGCTTTGCTGAATAAGTTTCAACCTCTTTTTCGATTTAACATCATAAGAATACAAAGCATTGTCACTGATATAATAAAAAACAGAGCGGTCTGCGTTAGGAACATAAGTTGTTTGAGAAAGCACTGCTTCTTTTATCGGAGCCAACTCAGGTTTGCTCATTCCTTTCTTCCAGTAATAAGTACTGGAACCCGGTTCGTTTTTCGGATTCCAGTCGAAATATATTATCTGACCATCAGGAGACCATCGTGGATTTTCGGGCTGTTGGCCGATAAAGGCATCCCCTTTCATGATGTCTTCCAATTTGAGGTTTTGAGCCTGAATGGAAAGGGAAGCAAAAACAAGGAATAGCAGGGCGGATTTAAATCGCATTATAATGTTGTTTTTAGAAGTTGAGTTGCAAATATAAAAAGAAAACCTGTCAGGCTTTTAAGGTCTGACAGGTTGAGTAAGCATTAATGCTTATTTTATAATTTCAGTAATTCTTGACAGCTTCTATTACTGTTGCATTTTAATTAATAATCGTTGTTCTCTATGCTTTTGTATGCATCGATTACTTTTTTCACCAAACGGTGACGTACAATATCTTTATCATCAAGATAAATAATCCCAATGCCTTCAATATCTTTCAATACCAAAATGGCTTCTTTCAATCCAGAAATTGTCCTGCGGGGTAAATCTACCTGTCCGGGGTCTCCGGTGATAATGAACTTAGCATTTTTTCCCATACGGGTTAGGAACATTTTCATTTGGGAATGGGTAGTATTTTGGGCTTCATCCAAAATCACAAAGGCATTGTCCAATGTCCTTCCACGCATGAATGCCAATGGTGCAATCTGAATGATCCCTTTTAGGATGTAATCTTCAAGAGTTTGATGAGGAATAATATCCCGCAACGCATCATATAAAGGTTGCATGTAAGGATCCAGTTTTTCCTTCATATCTCCCGGAAGAAATCCAAGATTCTCCCCTGCTTCAACAGCCGGTCGGGTCAAAATGATACGTTTCACCTGTTTTTCCTTAAGCGCTTTGACTGCCAGAGCAACACCTGTATAGGTTTTACCTGTTCCGGCTGGCCCCACCGCAAAAACCATATCGTTTTTATTGACAAAATCAACCAGTTTTTGTTGGTTTGGCGTCATAGCCTTAATCAGCTTCCCTCCTATACCGTGAACCAGGATTTTGTCATGATCCGGCATGCGCTGCTCTTCTTGTGAATTGCTTTGGATTACCCTGTCGATAACATTATCATCAATATTATTGTAGCGGGTAAAGTGCAACATTAGGCGGTTAAAGCGGTTTTCAAACTCATCGAGTTCTTCTTTTTCGCCAAAAGCCTTTAATGTTGTGCCCCGGGCTACAATTTTGAGTTTAGGATAATACTTTTTAATGGTTTCAAGATGAGAGTCTTGAGCACCCCAAAATTCTTTAGGTGCTATGTCGTGTAATTCAATGATACGTTCGTTCAAATGCAGCAGTATTAAATTAAAATAATTCGCTATATATTGTTAGCTTTGTATCCAAATTTAATCAAATAAAAGGATAGGTTTCATTATTTTTGGAGCCGATTTCCATCAAGTTATAAACAATTTATGTCAATAATTACCTTAACTACCGATTACGGATTAAAAGATCACTTCGTTGGTGCTTTAAAAGGTAAAATATTATCGGAGTTTAGTGATGCTAAAATTGTTGACATTTCACACCATATAGATGCGTTCAACATCTCTGAAGCTGCTTATATTATCAATGCAGCCTACAGCAGTTTTCCAAAAGGAACTGTTCACTTAATAGGTGTTGACATTGAACGGAACAATGAAAACCAACACATTGCCATGCAGTGGAATGACCATTACTTTGTATGTGCCGACAATGGTATTCTGAGTATCCTTATTCAAAAGATTGTTCCGCAAAAGCTTGTTGCTATCAATATCCATGACCGTTTACCCAGCGATGCCACCGATTTGGATGTGTTTGTAAAAGTAGCCTGCCATTTGGCAAAAGGCGGATTACCCAACGTAATTGGAAAGGAAATCCAGAATATTAGAGAAGTGACAGAGCTACAGCCTGTATTACAGGAAAACCAAATCAAAGGATATGTGATTTACAGTGACCATCTGGGAAATGCCGTAACCAATATATCCAAAAAAATGTTTCTGGAAACAGGCAAAGGAAGACCTTACAGCATACAGTTTAAAAACCAGACTATTAAAAATATATTATCCAAATACTCTGATATTGCGGTTTCAGACAAATATCCGCTAAAGTATTATGAAGGTGAAAAGCTGGCCATATTCAATGAAGCCGGGTTTTTAGAAATTGCGCTGTTCAGGAGTAATCCCGAAACGGTAGGTTCTGCTATGAGCCTGCTTGGGCTTAATTACAGGGATTTTGTAACTATCGAATTTAAAAACCAATAATAATTTGAAAAAAATTGCGTTTATACTACTTCTGTTTGTTGGACCAATGAGTTGGGCACAACAGTTTATTGTTACTGAAAAACCGAAAGCCGGAAATAATCAGAATGATAAGACTCAATCTACTTTGGTTACCGATGATAAAGAGTACAATGCATTATTAGCCTACAAGCCAAAGTCATTTGTATCTGACCTCAAATCGAAGCCGGAAAATCAGGTTTTATTAGGTGATCTAAATACGATTGGTTCTCTTGAACTGCGTTACGCTTACAGAGAACAACTGAAGCTGAACGAAAGCGAAATCAATTGGCTGGAAAACGAAATAGCCAAATTGGCTGCTGCCTTTTTCAACGAAGGGACTCCCATAAGGATTGAAAGAGCTGGAGACTATGTTACCTGTACAGGAAAAGGTTTGGAAACTAAAATAGAAGACAATCAAACATTGACTGTTTTACATTTTTGTTATGTATGTGCAGGTGCTGCAATTTATGAAGACCGTTTTTTGGAGATTTTCAATAAAAAAACCGAAAGCCTGATGGCTGCCAAAAAACTGGCTTTGGCTAATAAAACTAAAAAGAAAACAACTAATTACAGAGGTAAAAACACTCCAAAAAAGGTACAGAAAAAAAGAAAAATATAATGTTATGTTTATCCGAATAGTAAAAATGAGCTTCCATGAAGAGCATATTCCGAAGTTTCTGGATAATTTCGAAATCATGAAAGAAAAAATCCGGGGCGCTGAAGGAAATCGATTCCTTGAACTTTATCAGGACAAAAACAATCCCTGTATTTTCTTCACTTACAGTTTTTGGGAAACCGAAGATGATTTGGAAAATTACCGTAGGTCTGAATTGTTTTACGATGTATGGAATTTTACTAAGAAACTATTTAACGACAAACCCGAAGCCTGGAGTGTGGACAAGATAGCTTCGCTACCTTGAAATTATGAATTTTGAATTATGAATTAATTTAGTGGCTGTTCTACCAGTAATAAACCCGACAACTGACAGCCAACAACTGACAACTAAAAAATATGAAATCAATAGCGTTACGCGAAATAAAATCCTTCTTTGGTTCACCCATAGGATACCTTGTAATTGGATTATTCCTGTTGCTCAATGGTTTGTTCCTTTGGGTTTTTGATGGTGAATATAATATCCTGCAGAGTGGTTTTGCCGACCTAAGTCCGTTCTTCACTCTGGCTCCGTGGATATTCATTTTCCTGATTCCGGCAGTGACCATGAGGAGTTTTTCAGATGAGAAAAAACAAGGTACTATTGAATTATTGCTCACAAAACCTTTGTCGCTTTGGCAGATTGTAAATGGAAAATTCCTTGGATCATTCCTTCTTATTGTAATTGCGCTGATTCCAACATTGGTTTATGTCTATGTGATTTCCAAATTAGGAATGCAGGAAGGCAATATTGATATGGGAAGAACTATGGGGTCATACTTTGGATTACTGTTTCTGGTGGCGGCTTACACTGCGATTGGAATTTTTACCTCAACACTTTCCGAGAACCAGATTGTAGCTTTTTTGCTTTCGGTTTTCCTGTGTTTTCTGTTTTATTTTGGTTTTGAAGGCCTTTCCACTTATGCTAAACCATATCAGGATGCGGTAGCAAGAATTGGAATGGACTATCATTTTAAAAGTATGTCACAGGGGGTTCTTGACACCAGAGATATTCTTTATTTTATCAGTGTTACCTTTTTAGCACTTTACTCCACCGTATTCAAACTTAAATCCCTGAAATCATAATGAGTGCTGCAAAAAACAACTTCAGGAAAATAATAGTGACTATTGGGATGATAGTCCTATTGAACATTGCCGGGCATTTTGCATTCAAAAGATTTGACCTTACGGCTGATAAACGTTATACGCTTTCTCAAACATCTTTAAATATTGTAAACCAAATTAAGGAACCTCTTTACATTGATGTTTATCTTGAAGGAGATTTCCCGGGAGAGTTCAGAAAGCTACAAACAGAAACAAGACAATTACTGGAAGAGTTTAAAGCTGAAAATTCAAATATCATTTTCCAGTTTGTAGACCCTTTGGAAAAAGAAGATGACCGAGAAAAAACAATGGAATCCTTCATGTCACAGGGTATGATTCCGGTGAATGTAACGGTGAATGATAAAGGCCAGCAGACACAGGAAGTCGTTTTCCCTTGGGCATTGGCTACCTGCGGCAACCGTTCGGTAAAAGTACCTTTATTGAAAAATATGATGGGAGCCTCCACAGCACAAAAAGTAGTCAGCTCCGTGCAGCATTTAGAATATGCTTTTGCCAACGCCATCAATACGGTTTCTAAAGCCAAACAGAAAAAAGTAGCGGTGATTCAGGGTAATGGTGAACTTCCGGATGTATACATGGCTGATTTCATTAAAGCGGTAAAGGACAATTATTATATCGGGCCATTTACTTTAGATTCAGTTGCCAAGAATCCAACCAAAACCCTGAAATATCTTAAAAAATATGACTTAGCTGTTATTGCTAAACCTACTCAGGCCTTTTCAGATGAGGAAAAGCAGGCTTTGGATCAGTTTATTGTAAATGGAGGAAAAGCTATTTGGCTTGTAGACCAGGTCAATATGGAAATGGACAGCCTGTACAACGAAACCGGCACAGGTTTGGCATTCCCACGGGATCTGAACCTGAATGATATGTTCTTCAAATATGGTGTCCGAATGCACCCTGACCTGATTTTCGACCTGCAAAATACGCCAATTGCTTTGGCAACAGGAGATCAGGGAAGCCAGACGCAATACAGCCAGTATCCTTGGTTTTTTTCTCCATTGGTATACCCAACTTTAAAAAATCCAATTGTAAGCAATTTGGACGGCATTAAATTCCAGTTTGCCAGCCCGATTGAACCACTTAAAAACGATATTAGCAAAACTGTTTTGCTGCAATCTTCAAAGTATTCAAAATTAGTAGGAACTCCTGCTGAAGTGAGTCTGAAAATGGTTTCTGAGCGACCTAAACAGGAAGATTTTGTCGGAAAAGGCAATTATCCTGTAGCGGTACTACTCGAAGGACAGTTCCACTCCGTATTTGAAAACAGGGTTTTACCCTTCAAAGATGCTACCTTCAGAAATACCGGAAAAAACAGTAAAATGATTTTGATTTCTGATGGTGATGTTATTAAAAACCAGTTAGACAAGAACATGCAGCCTATGGAATTAGGCTATGACAAATGGACCAATAATTTGTATGCCAATAAAGAGTTCATGATGAATTGCGTGAATTATCTGTTAGATGATAACGGACTTATTAACATCAGAAGCAAGGAAGTGGATTTGCCAATGCTGGATGTCAATAAAGTCCACACCGATTATACGCAATCTCAGGTTATAACTGTTGCCGCTCCAATTGTAATTCTATTGATTTTTGGAATAGTATTTACCTTTTTACGCAAGCGCAGGTACAGCAGATAAGTGTTAATAAAAAACTTTTTGAAATCTGTTAGTTTAAGATATATTTGTAAAAAATAAAACAAAACCGTAGAAGTGATGGCAGCATTACTTCTTCAATAAAAAAACAACTAAATATTCTCGGATGAAATTCATAGTATCGAGTTCCTACTTACTAAAACAACTACAAGTATTGGGTAGTGTTATCAACAGCAGTAACACATTGCCTATTTTAGATAACTTCCTGTTTGATTTAGACCATAAAAACTTAACTGTTTCGGCTTCCGATTTAGAGACTACCATGTCTGCTACACTGGAAATCGATTCTACAAGTAAAGGAAGCGTTGCTGTTCCTGCCAAGCTGTTATTGGACATCCTGAAAACATTTCCTGAGCAGCCGTTGACTTTTACCGTTGAAGAAAACAGTACAATAGAAATTAGTTCAAATTCCGGTAAATATGCTATTGCATACGCTCCGGGAGAAGAATTCCCAAAATCGGTTAACTTAGATAATCCATCTTCTACAGTGGTTCCATCTGAGGTATTAGCTACTGCTATAAGCAAAACAATATTTGCTGCCGGAAATGACGATTTACGTCCGGTAATGAGCGGCGTATTCTTCCAGTTCTCTCCGGAAGGATTGATATTTGTAGCAACTGATGCCCACAAATTGGTAAAATATGCCCGCACTGATGTAAAGGCTTCTCAGGTGGCTGATTTTATCATGCCTAAAAAACCTTTGAACATTTTAAAAAGCATTTTAGGTACTTCTGATTCAGATGTAACTATTGAATACAATGACTCGAATGCTACTTTCTCTTTTGACAGTTATATATTAACCTGCCGTTTAATTGATGGTAAATATCCAAACTATGAAGCGGTTATCCCGAAAGAGAATCCGAATAAATTAATCATCAACCGTGTATTGCTGTTAAACTCTGTACGACGTGTTGCTATTTTCTCCAATAAAACTACCCACCAGATTCGTCTGAAAATTGCAGGTGCTGAATTGAATATTTCAGCAGAGGATATTGATTACTCCAACAAAGCAGAAGAGCGTCTTACCTGTGATTATCAGGGTGACGATATGCAGATTGGGTTCAATTCCCGTTTTCTTTCAGAAATGCTGACCAATCTTACTTCTGACGAAATCCAACTGGAAATGTCGATGCCTAACCGTGCCGGA
Source organism: uncultured Flavobacterium sp. (assembly GCA_945957245.1). GTDB lineage: Bacteria > Bacteroidota > Bacteroidia > Flavobacteriales > Flavobacteriaceae > Flavobacterium. The sequence goes on from CAMFLD010000019.1 coordinate 9,388, forward strand.
ATCCTTACTCCAATTGACGGATTAGACGAAGGCGAAACCGTTACCATGCTTGTAATGCCTGTAATGCTGAACAACTAGACAAAACCTAACCATTATACCTGAAACCGTAATTTTGTTAAAAGATTACGGTTTTTTATTTGCCGTTATTCACAGCCACTACAATTAGTAAAAAAATTCGAGCACTTATTGAATGTTGCTATATCGATTTCTTTTTTTTATATATTTGGAAACCTAACAAATAAAAACTTATAAAACATGAAAAAAAATGTACTTGCAGGATTAGTTTGTCTTGCTCTTGGAATGAGCGCTTCTGCACAGAAACTTGGAAGTTTCGGAGCTGATTTAGCCAAAAAATCAATTATGGGAAAAGAAATCAGAGTTCCTTATACTGATATGACCAGCTACTTTGGATATATCAAGCCGGGTTCAAAACCGGACGAAGTAAAAGGGGGTAAAAAAATGTACTATATCTATGTTTGGATTCCTGTTGCTGCTCCTGAAATTGGAGTACGAATGATTTCTCCTGTTCCTGAAGGAATGGCGCCTTCTGACAAAGATTACAAATCAGCAGATTATACAGCCAATGCTGCAGATACTAAAAGCTATTTTGATACCTGGATTACTTTAGAAAGAGCTGAAGGTATTTTTAAAATTGAAGATGTTGCCGGAAAAGCTAAAACAGCAACCTGGACTAAAATTGACAGCAATGATGACTCCAGTGAAATGCCTGCACAGCCATCAGGAAGCAAATACAATTCCCTGATGAGAATTACCAGCGATACATCTAATCCAACAAAATCGCTTGTTATGGGATTATACAGAATAGGTTTCACGACCTACAAAACAGGAGAAGTTCAGGGAAGTTTCTTAGCACAATTAGGAGCCCCTATCAAACTTCCGGGTGTTCAGGTTGCGGTAAATCCAGCAGACATCAAAAAAATGTAATTCATTTCAAATAAAATTAAAAGCCCCAAAAATTGGGGCTTTTTTTATTCGTGTAAGGCCAATATTGGTGTTTTCGAATGCTGGGACATCTTTTCAGTAGTGGATGTAGTAAACAATCTGGTAAAGAAGTTTTTCCTGTGGAATACCATGGCCATTAAATCTATTCCCTGATTGACAATGAACTCCTCAATGGTTGCTTCAATATCTTCACTTGGAATAACAAAAAATTCCAAATCCTTTTCATCTCCAAACACAGATTCCCAGTAGGTGATGGCTTCTCCTTTCTGAGTAGCATCGGGTGTTTTTACATAAAGGCATTTTACGTTGGCTCCTATTTTTCGTGCAAAGGACAATACTTCATTTAAAGCGGGAATTTCATCATCTTTATATCGGGTACGAAATCCAATCGTTTCAATTTTACTGAATTTTGTATCATGTGAGACGCTTAATACCGGAACGTTTACATCGGAAATAACGGAGCCGGTATTGGTTCCGATAAAGGTTTCGAGCCAGCCTGAAGCCCCGTTGGTACCCATTACTACAAAATCAATCCCTTCCTGATGCACTACTTTTTTAATACAGTCTATCAAATCACCGTCCATTAGGATGTGGCTCATTTCAATAGTATCAGCTTTGTTTTCCTTAGCCATCTGTTTTAGTTTTTTAATTTCATCCTTAAACTGGGTAGCATTAACGGTTTCAAGACTTTCATACATTTCGGCATAATTTACAGGCGCAATCTGACTGTCCACTATCGGAAGTTCAAAAGTGTGCAGTAAAACTAATTTGGCTTTGTATACTTTTGCCATTTCAAGCGCATATACAAAAGCATTTTCAGAGGTCTCTGAAAAATCTAGTGGAACGAGTATCCTTTTCATGGCGTTATGATTTAAATTAATAACTTAAAGTTACGTTCATTTCGTCATAAGAAAACCTTAATTGTGATGTTCTTAACGCTTAGTTCTGTGTTTGTAAAAGTGCTTTTAAATGATATAAAATCCACAACTCAAGTTTTATTACCTTTGCCAAAAATTCTACTGCAAGATGATTCCACAAGATACTATAGTTGCCTTAGCTTCGCCATCGGGTGCGGGCGCTATTGCCGTTATCAGGATTTCAGGTAATGAGGCGCTGCAAATTGCTGAACAGGTATTTCAGTCTGTTTCGGGGAAATCCATCAGTAAACAAAAAACGCATACGATACATTTGGGACATATTGTAGATAATGGCAAAGTCTATGATCAGGTGTTGGTTTCGATTTTTAAAAACCCGCATTCGTATACCGGTGAAAATGTAGTGGAAATTTCCTGTCATGGTTCAGCTTATATACAACAACAAATTATACAGTTATTGCTACGCAAAGGATGCCGAATGGCGCAGGCGGGCGAATTTACGCTCAGAGCTTTTCTGAATGGAAAACTCGACCTGTCCCAAGCCGAAGCAGTAGCTGATTTGATTGCTTCTGATAACGAAGCCAGCCATCAGATTGCGATGCAGCAGATGCGTGGTGGATTCTCCAATGAAATTGCACACCTTAGAACCGAACTCCTCAATTTTGCCTCACTGATTGAACTCGAATTGGATTTTGCTGAAGAAGATGTAGAGTTTGCCGACCGCACTCAATTTCATGATTTACTCAACCGGATAGAATTTGTATTAAAACGTTTAATCGATTCGTTTGCTGTGGGTAATGTGATTAAAAACGGAATTCCGGTGGCGATTGTGGGCGAGCCGAATGTGGGCAAATCAACGTTGCTGAATGCGCTGTTGAATGAAGAACGTGCCATCGTATCGGATATTGCCGGAACTACCCGTGATACTATAGAAGATGAACTGGTAATCAACGGCATTGGGTTCCGTTTTATTGATACTGCGGGAATCAGGGAAACCAATGATGTTGTGGAAAGCATTGGAATCAAAAAGACTTTTGAAAAAATCGATCAGGCACAGGTAGTGCTTTATTTGGTTGATGGCAGCCGGTTGTCCGTTGCCGGTGCTATTGATGAACTGATAGTAGCCATCAATAAAACTATAAATCAGTTTCCTTCCAAACCAATTCTGACCATTATCAATAAAAAGGATTTAATTGCTTCTGAAACATTATCCGAAATAAATCAAAAGCTGGCAACCAACCACCAACAACCGACCACTATTTATATTTCCGCTAAAAATAAAGAAGGTATTGAGGACCTGAAAAACCAATTGCTTTCGTTTGTCAATACCGGCGCATTGCGTAACAACGAAACGATTGTAACGAATACACGCCATTATGATTCCCTGCTCAAAGCACTGGAAGAAATACAAAAAGTAAAATTCGGGCTCCAGTCCGGTCTCTCTTCAGACCTTATGGCAATTGATATTAAACAGGCGTTGTATTACTTTGGCGAAATCACCGGCGAAGTTACTAATGATGAACTCTTGGGAAATATTTTTGCGAATTTCTGTATCGGCAAATAGCACACACAAAACATTAAAAATTAAAACAAACAAAAATACACTAATCCCTTTTAAATAAAGGATTTTTTTATTTTATTTAAAATATTAACTTCGTGTTGTTTTGTTATTTTTTACTATTTTTTGTACCATTTTTGTACCTTATAAACATATTTTTACTATTTTTGAAATGAAATGGCGAAATTATGTCCCTTATTTACCCTTAATTCTGCTTATTTAACCTTATATCCTCTTAATATCACTAAATATGAGCTCAAATATTATAGTAAAAAGAATATGTGATTATTGTAAAAACACCTTTGATGCTAAAACAACAAAGACTAAATATTGTTCACATATCTGCAACAGCAGAGGTTATAAGTTAAATCAAAAGTTGAAAAAAATTGAAACGAGCAATACCGAAACAAAATCAAAAGTTTCTAAATATGCTGTGGATGTAAATTCAAAAGACTTTTTAACTGTTAAAGAAGCATCTACTCTACTGAATATGTCTTCCAAAACCATTTATAGATTAATTGAACAAAAGGACTTAAACGCATACAATTTTTCGGTTAGAAAAATACTTATCAGAAGAAAAGATATTGATGATTATTTTGAAAGGAATTTGATAAGTGATGATTATGTAATCCCTGAAAGAAAAAGCGAAATAAATTTGAAAAATTCCTATACCATTAATGAAGCCATCGAAAAATTTAATATTTCAAACGGTGCATTATATAATATTATCAAAAGGCACAACATCCCAAAAGAGAAACACGGAAAATATACATTAGTAAAAAAGGAAGATTTAAACAGAATTTTTCAATAACCAAATATGAGTAAAGTAACATTAAGAGAAAAAACATTGAATACTGGTAAAATAAGTCTTTATTTAGACTACTACCCTCCTATTATTAACCCTAAAAACGGAACAGAAACCCGTAGAGAATTTTTAAAATTATACCTGTTCGGCAATCCAAAAACAGCAGAAGAAAAAAAGCACAATAAAGAAAATCTTGACCTTGCAGAGATAATTAAATCTAAAAGAAATGTTCAACTTAAAAACAAAGAATTTGGCTTTAAAGACAATGTAGTATTGAATGTAAATTTTATAACGCTATACAAAAGCGTTGTTGATGATTATTTTAATAGTGGTAGTGAATCCAATTACAACTCTTGGAAAGCTTCATTAAATCATTTGGAAAATTTTAGTGGTGGCACAATATTATCAAATAATCTGACGCTCGATTATATTAAAAAATACAGAGCCTATCTTTTAAACGCAAAAAGTACAAGAAATTCAAAAATTGCCAAAGACCTCGCAAAAAATACTGCTTCTTCATACTTTAAAAATTTTATATCTGTCCTAAAGATTGCATATAAACAAAATTTGATTGAAAAGAATTTAGCCGAAGATGCTGAATACATTAAAGAAGAAGAAACACATCGGGAGTATTTAACCGAAGAAGAAATCTCTTTACTATGGAAAACTGAAATTAAAATCGAGAAAGTAAAATATATGGCAATATTTTCCGCTTTGAGTGGTTTGCGTTTTGTAGATATAAACAATCTTTGCTGGGAAAACATATTTAAAGACAAACATCAAGGATATTACATTTCATTAAGAGAGGAAAAGACAAAATCAATAAAAAATCATCCTATTTCGGATACTGCTTATAATATTTTAAAAACACAAGAAACAAATACAGGACTAATATTTGGAGGTATTCAATATTCACAAATAACAAGACCTTTAAAAGAATGGATAACAAAGTCCGGTATTAAAAAGAAAATTTCATTTCATAATTTCCGACATAGCTACGCAACCTTACAACTTGCAAATGGGACAGACATATATACCGTATCAAAATTATTAGGTCATAAAAACGTTTCTACAACACAGATTTATACCAAAGTAATGGACAAAAACAAAATTGAAGCCGCAAATCGAATAAACATACAATTAGATGGAATATCTTAAAAATCATCAAGAAATAACAAATACAGAATTAAAAAAAATACTCGACTATACTATTACTTCTTTTAAATCGGACTATGAAGACGGAAGAACAGCACTTAAATCAATTGATGATACAAGAAGACGAATTTGGGATGAATTTATAGAAACCAGTTTCATTTATAAGTACAAAGACCTGTCTCTTATACACATCTGACGCTGCCG
>CAMFLD010000020.1 GCA_945957245.1 uncultured Flavobacterium sp.
AAAGATATCGATTACAATTCTATTGAATATAATTCCAATGCACTTATTGCACTTTTTTCCAAATACAATCAAAGCAATGGAAACACTGCCAATTCTTATGTTGCAAAATCAAAAAAAGAAGTATTGAAATTAAAAATAACCGCCGGAAGCGGTGTCGGAAAGTTGGCTATTTTTGACCCAACCGACTATCTCCATATGACCCATACATTGACAAAAGCAGTTATTAATGCCGGCATTGAGGTTGAATATATTTTGCCTTTTAACAAGAACAAGTGGTCAATATTCATCAATCCAAATTATCAAAAATTTAAAGCCGAAAAAAACTATATCGTTGATGATGGATTAAATCCTGTTACAAACCATGTTGTAACTGTCGATTACGGTTCGATTTCATTTCCTCTGGGCATTCGTTATTATATGTTCCTGAATAAGGATTCGAAAATTTTCTTAAATGGAATGTACTCCGCTAATTTTAGCTCCAATTCGAGCATCAATTTTGATAATGGTAGTAGAATCATGAAAATTAAACCCGACGGAAATATAGTTCTTGGAGCGGGATATACTTTCAAAGACAGATATAGCATAGAATTCCGGAGGGTTTTCCCAAGAGAACTTTTGGGTCAGTATGCCCAATGGTCAGCACAATATACCGCATTTGAAGTACAATTCAGTTATAAAATCTTATGACTTGTTTAGCCCGAAAAGCTTAATTTTGCATACATAATCTTTACGTCAATGCCATTAATAGACTACAGCTTTCTCGAAAGGATTTTACCTAAAGCCAAAATTAAAAAAGGTTACAGAAAAGCAAAAAAGTCCTATCTGATAAGGGTTCGCATTGCTACATCGCTTTTTTTCTTTGGAATGGGATTCTGTTTTGCTACCTGGGCCAGCCGGATACCGGATATCAAATCGATGCTGGGCCTTAGTGAAGCCGGATTAGGAACGTTGCTTTTTGCACTGCCTATCGGGCAATTAGTTGGAATGCCTATTTCAGGAAAAATTGTGACCAAATACGGTAGCCGGAATATTTCTATCATTGGGCTTTTATTGTATGGTTTTTTCCTGACTTTATTGGGAATTGCTTCGGTAAAATGGCAATTGGCTTTGGGTCTGTTTCTTTTTGGTTTCTTTGGAAACTTCTGCAATATTGCGGTCAATACACAAGGAGTTTATACCCAACAATTGTTTGACAAACCCATAGTAGGTTCCTTTCACGGTTCGTGGAGTCTTGCCGGATTTTGTGGAGCATTAGTAAGTTTGCTAATGCTGATGTTAAAACTAAATCCGTTACAACATTTTATAATTGCCTACATTTTCATCATCCTGATAGTAGTCTTGAATTATAAATTCATTGTTAAAACCAAGATAAAGGAGGAGCAAAAAGACACTTCGTATTCGTTTTTCGAAACTCCTGATAAAACCCTGATATGGCTTGGATTAATTTGCTTTTGTTGTATGGCCAGTGAGGGCATTATGTTTGATTGGAGCGGTGTTTACTTTAAGGAAATCGTAAAAGCTCCCGGTCCATTGGTAGTATTGGGATATACCACCTTTATGATAAGCATGGCTTCCGGGCGTTTCCTTAGTGATTTCCTTGTTCACAAATATGGTGTAAGGAAAGTGTTACTGGTAAGTGGAATTGTAATTTCCGGTGGACTTTATGCGGCTGTTCTGTTTCCTTATCTTATTCCCTGTACAGTAGCTTTTATGATGGTAGGTTTTGGCGTTTCCAATGTGGTTCCGACCATTTTCAATACCGCCGGAAACCATGAAAAAGTTCCTGCAGGAATAGCCTTGACTATTGTTTCGAGCATCAGTTTCCTTGGATTTTTGATTGGACCTCCTCTTATTGGTTTTATTGCCGAAATGACCAGCCTCAAATATTCCTTTGCACTGATTGGAGTCTTTGGTATATTAATTTCATTATTGGTAAGCCGATTAACTATTTTTAAATAGTTATTTTGCTCAAAAGATTATCTTACCCGAAATAATTTGATTGTATAATCCAATAGCCTTTTGTCTCCAAATAGTCCATGTCCCGGAACAACAACCCTAACTCTAGGGTATAATTGTTTTACCTTTTCAACAGTACCGGACCAGACAGTAAGATTTGCATCTCCAACATAACCTTTATTGGCTCCCCTTTCTTTTATCAGGCAACCGCCAAACATTACATTTTCAGAAGGAAAATAACCGATAATATTATCCCTTGTATGGCCTTCGCCCACAAACCTTGCTATGACATTCTTATTCCCTACCTTTAAATCTAATGAATCCGTGAAACTGTTTTGTGGTACTGGGACATGATTTTCTTTTGCAAGTTCAATTGTTTTCGAATTGGCATAAGAAGGAATATTTTTTTCATGAAATGCCTTTAGCCCACCCAAACAATCATCATGGAAATGAGTTGGAATTACTGCATTTATTTTACAATGAAGATCGTCCTTAATCCACTGAATTAACTCTTCAGATGCTTTATCATTTGTGGGAGTATCAAATAGTATAGTCTCATTGGCATCCCTAACAACAAGACCATTGCAGGGAACATAACCAAAATCATCTGTTTGTTTGAATGAGGTATGTTCAAAAGAGTTTTCAGTTATTTGGGTAATGATTAAATCTTTGGACTTGTAAACCTCTACTGGTTTGAAGACGGCCTGATTATTAGTGCCACAGCTTAAATTTATCATTAAAACAAAGATTGCCAAAAATGCTTTTACGAATAATTTCATTTTTTAAAATAGTATTTCTTATTCAAAACCTTCATACTTAACATATTTTGAGTAATCCAAGGTTTCTTTATCAAGCAAATAGAGATTCCCGAAATAACATCCCAACAGGTAACAGGAATTTATTTTTTTAGAAGATTCTGCTATTTTGAGCTGGAAATTGTCAACAATATCAATATGTTCAAAGGTAATAGGATCACCCATATAAAACCCTTTTTCATACTGCCAGCTACCTTCCATCCTTCCGGGCAGAAAGAAAAAACGGTCCAGTAGGAAAATAAAAGCGAAAAACGGCCAGGTTCTGAGTAACTTTTTCATTTCGCATTTAATTCCATAAATTTTGCTGTAAAAAATAGTAAAATTACCCCAAATTCATTCGAAAATCCAGAATAACGGGATGTGCTTTACCATAATCGAATTCCTGTATAAAAAGCTCAACTGCTTTTTCGGTTTGGATGCTGGGCAAAACATTAGCCTGATTGTTGTTACGTACAACCACATTAATATCTGCCTCCTGAAGTTTGCTCAGGAGCGATTCTGCTAAAATCCTTTCTCCTGAAAATATTTTTATTAAGCCCATAGTCTTAAGTTTTTATTGATTAGTCTTCTAATTCAAAGAAGATAGGTTCTATCATTATTTTATCTGCCAGTGACTCTACTCTTTCGGTAATTTGGGAACAGAAAAACAGGCGTTGTGTTTTTTCAATACTTTGAGAAAGTCGCAAGACAACCGAATCCATTCTGTTTCTGAAAAGGATATCGGCATCATCAACTACCATAATCCGAATGGTATTGCTGTTAAATCCGGCTGATGAAAACATAGCGTTGATTTTGTTGGGTGTTCCAATGAGAATGTCCAAGCCCATTGAAACCACATTTTTGTCGTAATCAATATCACCTTTATCATGTACGCCCAAAATACTCAGGTCAGTATAAAGTCCGTATTTAAGGAACAGTTCTTCCATTTCGATTACTTTTTCCTTATTTTCGACAATAATCAGGGCTCGTGTACTCTCGCCTATTGATTTTTCAAGTTTCTGAATGACATTCAGAACAATTGTTGTGGTTTTCCCTGTTCCGCCAGGAGACTGAATTACTGCATCTGCTCCACTTTTTATAGCAGAGAAAGTTTCAAGCTGCATTTCATTGGCCTCAATAAGTCCGTTTTCAATAAGTGCTTTCTGGAGATTTGGGTTTATTTTTTTTAAATTCATCTTTTTAGCTTTACTTAAGGCTAGTTACTTGCTTGCAAACAATTTCACATCGGTTTCTGAAATTTCGCTTCCTCCCAGGATGATAAGACGTTCCACTACATTACGAAGCTCACGGATATTTCCGGTCCAATCGTATTCCTGCAGTAATGTTACCGCTTCTTTTGAGAAAGATTTTGGTGCATTTCCCTGCTCTTCAGCTATCTTGGCTGCAAAGTGTTCGATGAGTAATGGAATATCACTGCGTCTGTCATTCAATGCGGGAACTTTGATTAGGATTACTGCCAAACGATGGTATAGATCTTCACGGAAGCGACCTTCAGCTATTTCCTTTTTAAGGTCCTTGTTGGTTGCGGCAATTACCCTTACGTTGATTTTAATGTCTTTATCCGCTCCTACTCTCTGGATTAGATTTTCCTGTAAGGCACGTAATACTTTGGCCTGCGCTGAAAGACTCATATCGCCAATTTCGTCAAGGAAAATAGTTCCTCCGTCGGCAGCTTCAAACTTACCTGCTCTGTCTTTTACTGCCGAGGTAAATGCACCTTTAACGTGTCCGAATAATTCACTTTCTATAAGTTCAGATGGAATAGCTGCGCAATTTACTTCAATCATAGGAGCCGGCGACCTATCGCTTTTTTCATGCAATTGGTGTGCTACCAATTCCTTTCCGGTTCCGTTAGGTCCTGTAATGAGGACACGGGCATCTGTTTGCGCCACTTTTTCAATCATTTGTTTAATTTGATTGATGGGCTCGCTTTCGCCGATGATTTCGTAGTTTTTAGATACTTTTTTCTTGAGTATCTTATTCTCTACAACCAGTTGCTTTTTATCTAAGGCATTACGGACTGTATTGAGAAGTCTGTTTAAATCAGGTGGTTTGGAGATATAATCAAAGGCACCAAGACGCATGGTATTAACTGCTGTTTCCAAGTCGCCATGTCCTGAAATCATTACAACAGGAATCTCCGGTTTTATTTTCTTTACGGCTTCGAGTAGTTCTTCTCCACTCATTTTTGGCATTTTGATGTCACAAAGTACCAAATCGTAATCTTCATTTTTTATTTTTTCGAAACCCAATTTTCCATCTTCTGCTTCTTCTACAGTATAAGTATCACTTTCTTCTGAAAGTATTTTACTTAATACCCTTCTGATGGATGTTTCGTCTTCAATAATTAATATTTTGGGCATGTCTTATGGTTAATTATCATTCCTAATTGATTCATGGCAGGCTTATTAGCCCTGATTGAAGCCTCGTCTTAAAAACGAGACTGAAAGCAGGAATAGGTTTTACTCTAAGCCCATACCATTCGCTCCTAATCTCTTTGACAAAAGTAGCATAATTTCAGATTAAGCCACTAACTTTTGTTGCATCAAAAATAGATTTAATACTTTTGCAGTTCAAAACTAACTACTATGTCTACTGCTAAAAAAGATTATAAAAGGATTACCACCAAATCATTGATAGATATGAAGGTCAATGGGGAGAAAATTTCCATGTTGACTGCTTATGATTTTACCATGGCCCGAATTGTTGATACTGCGGGAGTTGATGTTATTTTGGTTGGGGACTCTGCCAGTAATGTGATGGCCGGTCATGAAACTACGTTGCCTATCACATTAGACCAAATGATTTACCATGCTTCTTCTGTTGTAAGAGGTGTGGAACGTGCTCTTGTGGTGGTTGACCTGCCTTTTGGCAGTTATCAGTCGGATCCCAAGGAAGCTTTACGTTCGGCTATCCGTATCATGAAAGAAAGTGGTGGTCATGCAGTAAAAATGGAAGGTGGTGGTGAAATCAAAGAAAGCATCAAACGTATCCTTAATGCCGGAATTCCGGTTATGGGGCATTTGGGGCTTACGCCGCAGTCTATATATAAATTTGGTACTTATTCCGTTAGAGCTAAGGAAGAAGCTGAAGCGCTTCAACTGATTGAAGATGCACAGTTATTGGAAAAACTGGGATGTTTTGCTTTGGTTTTAGAAAAAATACCGGCAACTCTTGCTGAAAAGGTGGCCAAGTCAATTTCGATTCCTGTAATTGGTATCGGTGCCGGAAGTGGTGTTGATGGTCAGGTTTTAGTCATCCATGATATGCTTGGTATGAATAACGAATTCAGTCCCCGTTTCCTACGCCGTTATATGAACCTTTATGAAGGAATGACTACTGCTATTGGGCAATATGTGAGTGATGTTAAGTCGCAGGACTTTCCTAATGCTAAAGAACAGTACTAGTTGCCCATAACTCTGATGGCAGAAAAAACAATTTCCACCAAAGACAATCTTCAGGTTCTTCATGAGGACAATCACATTATTGTAGTGAACAAGCGTGTGGGTGATATTGTTCAGGGTGATAAAACGGGAGATAAACCGCTGTCAGATGTGGTTAAGGAATACATCAAGGAAAAATATAACAAACCTGGTGACGTTTTTTTGGGTGTGGTTCACAGACTGGACAGGCCTACTACCGGAATTGTAGTTTTTGCCCGTACTTCAAAAGCATTGTCCCGTTTGAATGAACTGTTCAGTAACAGGGAAACGCACAAGACTTATTGGGCAGTGGTCAAAAACAGACCTCCTAAAGATGAAGATACTTTGATTCATTATTTGAAAAGAAATGAAAAAAACAATACTTCAAAAGCACATTTAAAAGAAATACCTGAAAGTAAAAAAGCAATTTTGGATTATACAATTATCAAAACCCTTGATAATTATCATGTTCTGGAAATCAATCTGCATACCGGAAGGCATCATCAGATTAGGGCGCAACTGGCAGCCATTGGCTGTCCTATCAAAGGGGATCTCAAATATGGTTTTGACCGAAGCAATCCCGATGGCGGAATACATCTTCATGCCCGAAAACTTTCTTTTACGCATCCGGTATCCAAAGAGCCTTTGGAAATTATTGCCCCTACTCCCAATGATGTAATCTGGAATTTGGTTTAATGTTAAAATTATACAACTTTTTCCATTAAAACTGAAAGAGGCTTTTTATTAAAAGTTCTATATTTACTTAAATTTATTAACCCTAAGAAAAATACCTACTATGAAAAAGTCATTCATTATCTCCTGCCTGCTTATTGGTTTGGGTGCTTCTGCACAAGACCATTTCTCGGGAATCAGTACGTCGAACCGTGTCGGAATCTTAAATGGTGCTCTTAATCCCGCTGAATTTGCCAATCTTTCCAAAAAATTTGAGGTTAACTTTTTTGGTGTTAGTTTTGATGTGGCCAACAATAAAGTTGGTTTTAATGATTTGGTTTCCGGCAATAATCTTGAAACTTTGATTTTCACGGGAACCGACCCAGTAAACATGCGATTTGACGGTCAGATTATGGGACCGGGATTTGCCATGAAATGGTTTAAATGGGGATTTGGAGTTACAACCAAAGCGAATGTAAAATTTGACGTTATTGATGTGAATCCGGCGATTGGTAATGCCATCACTAATGATAACCTGATACTAAACACAACTATACTCAACAATCCCGGAAATCAAAGACTAAACGGAACTTCTTATGGTGAAGTTGGATTGTCAGTGGCAAGAACACTTGTAGACAATGAAAAGCACAAACTTACTGCCGGAGTTACCCTTAAAATCCTGTTTCCCGGCTCCTATTCTAATGTTGGTCTAAAAAACTTAGATGGTACCGTTTACCAAAATACAACCGGTGCCTATCTGACTACCAATGGCCCTGCAGAGCTAAACATTGCCTATTCCGGTAATTTAGCCAACAGTTTCCGCAATTTTGATGATTACAGTAAATCCATTTTTGGAGGACTGAATGGTTTTGCTGGGGATATCGGTGTTACTTATTTATGGAAAGACATTCTTAAAACAGGCTACAAATTAAAAGCAGGCGCTTCAATCAGAAACATCGGAAGCATGACGTATAAAGACAACAACAATTATAATTCTAATTATACGCTTAACATTCCGAATTCCAATCCGTTGGATTTGAGTCAGTTTAGCAATGTAAATAATCTGAGCGAAGTAGAAGACATTCTTATCTCTGATGGTTATTTGAGTGTAAATGACAGACAGAAAAGAGATTTTAAGGTAAACTTACCTACTACCTTGTCATTATATGCTGATTTTAAAATTGTTCCAAAATTCTACGTGACAGGTTATCTCCAACAAAGGCTGAAAAAAGACAATGGTGATAATCAGATTACGGCAAGAAATATTGTATCCGTAACACCACGATTTAATATTGGTGTGTTTGAGGCCTATGTTCCGCTTTCACATGATGATATTTCGGGAACCAATGTTGGAGCCGGATTCAGATGGTTTGGTTTCTATCTCGGTTCTAATTCAGTTTTCACATCTCTGGCTGATGGTAAACAGGCCGATGCCTATCTTGGATATCGTTTGGCATTTTTATAAAGAATAAAATTGAATTTTTCCGACTAAAAATGTAACTTGCTGGTTCAACCAACCGGCTATGATTTTTAAGACTGATATCAATTACCGAAAACAATCGTTAATCAAGTTATTGAACTGTATCCAAAAGTATGAGCAGGAAATATTAAATGCTTTATATGCAGATTTTAAAAAACCTGATTTTGAAGGCATTATAAGCGAAACAGGATACATTATTTCTGAACTTAATCATACCATTAAAAATATTACTAAATGGGCAAAACCGACTATGGTTTTGCCTTCTCTTTTAAATTTTCCCTCAACTGATTATATCTACAAGGAACCTTACGGAAAAGTCCTGATTATTGCACCTTGGAATTATCCGTTCCAATTAGCTTTCTGCCCATTGATTACTGCTGTTGCTGCTGGTAATTCGGTTGTTGTAAAACCCTCTGAGCTTACCCCTAACACTTCAAAAATAACCGCCAAAATCATTCTGGAAGTTTTCGCCCGAGAACATGTTGAATGCATCGAAGGCGGTGTGGCTGTTGCCCGGGAATTACTTAGCAGGCGTTGGGATTATATCTTCTTTACCGGAAGTGTGGCTGTGGGTAAAATAGTTGCTCAGGCTGCCGCCGAAAACCTAACTCCTGTGACTTTGGAATTAGGCGGTAAAAATCCCTGCATAATTGATGCGACGGCTAACCTGAAACTGGCCGCCAAAAGAATCGTATGGGGCAAATTTCTCAATGCAGGGCAAACCTGTATAGCTCCCGATTATTTATTGGTTTCTGATAAGGTAAAAGAAAAATTAACCGAATACCTAAAAGCTGAAATCGTCAATGCTTATGGGCAAAATCCCGAAGCATCGGCTGATTTCTCAAGAATCATCAATGAGAAAAACTGGAAAAGACTAACTGCAATGCTCAAAGACGAAACTATTATTGCCGGTGGACAAACCAATGCTAATGACTATTATATAGCTCCTACACTTATTGATGAACCAAAATTGGAAAGCCTGATAATGCAGGATGAAATATTTGGTCCACTACTCCCAATTTTGTCTTATAAAAACGACAAAGAACTTCACGATATCATCAACCGGTATGAAAAACCATTGTCTTTATTTGTCTTTACTGATGATAAATCATTTGCCAAAAAAATAATACGTAATTATTCTTTTGGCGGAGGCTGTATTAATGACACTGTTGTCCATTTTTCCAATAGACGCCTGCCATTTGGAGGCATAGGCCATAGTGGTATAGGTGCCTATCACGGAAAATTGGGTTTTGATACTTTTTCGCATAAAAAAAGCATTGTAAAAAAGGGGAATTGGCTTGATATTCCTATACGTTATGCTCCTTATCAAGGAAAAATAAAAATTTTGAAGCGATTGTTAAAATGGCTAAGTTAATTTCTTTATTTTTGATTCAAACCTAAACCAATTCATTAATTAAGTTGAACGACTTTTTTACCTTTTCAAAC
Organism: uncultured Flavobacterium sp.; assembly: GCA_945957245.1. Lineage (GTDB taxonomy): Bacteria > Bacteroidota > Bacteroidia > Flavobacteriales > Flavobacteriaceae > Flavobacterium. The sequence goes on from CAMFLD010000020.1 coordinate 9,792, forward strand.
ACGAACAACCTGATTATTATTGTGGTTTTGCTATTGTTTTTGTACGGTGCTTATTTTGCCACCAGTAATTCACTAAAAGCAAAGCTAAACTTACGCAATCAATCTGATTTGGAACCAAAAGAACAGCAGTATGAACTGTATCTGTTATTTTTTGGAATTACTATTCCACTCGTAGAGTCGATCCTCGAAATATTCCATGTAAGAACCACCAGTTTTTTAATTCCGAACATTTTAATTGGGATAACCCTGATTATTTTTTACCTGCTTTGTACCCGAACGGTATTCTTTGCAAGACATATCAAGAGTGTTTTTTTAATTTGTTATTTTGCTTATTTTGGACTTATAGTAGCTTATGTCTTTTTTAATGACTTTGAATTAATCTGCTATGTTGCTCTGATATTAACTTACTTCTTGTCCTATTTTGTTTTTAAAAACATTTTGCATTACTGGCTTTTTGTCATTACCTGCCTGATGCTTTTGATTAGTTCCTATGGTTTCGAACTCATTCCTCACGATTATACCATTATCCTGATTTGTGCCTTTATACTAACCACGACCATTCATACAGCACGGTATTTGGCATTAATAGATACCCGAAATAAATTTTTATTTACCAACCTTATAGTCCATAAAGGAAACTCTCTCATTATCACAACCAACCGCAAAGGAGAAGTGTCTTTTTGCAGTGAATCCATCAAAGAAATTTTGGGTTACAATGTCGATGAAGTAATGGGGATGGGATTTTGGACATTAACCGAAGATGCTGAGTTTGTGGGCGAGGAATACCACAATAATTATCAGGATGACCGACTCTATGTAAGAAAGTTAAAATGTAAAAATGGGGATTATAAATACATCCTGTGGAAAGATAAAAAATACTCCGAGGATATCGTCATAGGTATCGGTCAGGATGTCACAGAAAAGATAAATATCGAAAATCAGTACCGAAGCCTAATTGAATCTGCTGCTGATTTGATTTACGAAATTGATTTAACTTCGACGATAACTTATGTCAATCAATTTACCGAAAAAACCCTGGGTTATTCCAAGGATGAAATTATCGATAAGCATTTCTTCAAATTCATCCGCAGTGATTATGTAGATTATGTGGTTGACTTTTATAAAGATATTCCAAAAGAGGCCAATGAATACAATGATTTGGTCTTTCCAATTGTCAAAAAAGACAGAGATTCCATCTGGGTTTCGCAAAAAGTTGCACTTAAGAAAAATGTAAATGGTGACGTTGTAGGTTTTTCTGCCATTGCCAGAGACATTACTTTGATTAAGAGCCTTGAAATTGAACACTACAATCGCAGCAAAAAAGTAAGGATTCATAACGAAACCCTTAAAATATTAACTTCCCAGAGTTATTCCAACAAAGATACTTTTAACGGAATTCTAAAAAACATACTTAAGATTGCTAGTACAAACTGTTCCATTGACCGAGTTAGCTACTGGTCTTTCCTCAAGGATGGTATACGCTGTGATAGTCTTTATTACCTCAACAGTGACCGCTTTGAAAAGAATTTTGTAATCGATAGGGAACGACATCCTATTTATTTCAGGAATATTGAATTGGGAACGCAGATTGTAGCTTCTAATGTTTATGACAATACCATTACTCAAGAGCTTTGTTATGAGTATTTCCCTAAAAATAATATTATGTCGTTGTTGGACACGCCTATCTTTATCAATGGGGAAATAAAAGGCGTATTATGTTTTGAAAAAATAGGCCGTCCGATAGAATGGGACAATGAAGATATCAATTTCTCCCGTTCAGTTGCCGACCTGATTGCTATTGCCATTGAGTCAAATTTACTTTTAGAATCAGATAAAAAGCTATCTTATAAAAGTGAAATTCTGACGGTAATAAACAAAAACACACAGAAGTTCTTAATGTCTAAAAATACGGATGAAATTTTTCAGGGAATCTTAGCCGCTATTGGAAATGTAATTCAGGTAGACCGATTGTCTTTCTTTGAAAATGATGCTGCCAATAAGACATTAATACAAAAATACCGCTGGTCAGGGGAATCCAAAAGCATTTCCGAACTCAATCCATTAATTATGGAAGTCCCTTATAGTAAAGTTCCGGATGTAATGGAATCCATGCTGGAGAACAAACCTTACTTCAATATCACCCGAAAAATTAAAAACGAGGAAACAAAAGCACTATTGGAAATGCTGATTACAAAGTCAATATTATTCCTCCCAATCTATGTCAAAAAAGAGCTATATGGTCTCGTTGTATTTGTGGTTACCCAAAGCGAAAGGGAATGGACTGCCGATGAAGTGAGTACTTTACAGACATTGGCTAACAATATCTCTTATGCTATTGAACGTAACCTGAACGAATCTATAATCAAGGAAAGCGAAGAGCGGTTCCGTCTTTTGGCAAGTAACATCCCGGGAACTGTACATCTATCAAGATATGATGACAAATGGTCTAAAATTTATTTGAATGATGAAATTGAAAAGCTGACTGGTTATTCAAAAGATGATTTCCTTCAGGGAAAAACCTATTATATTGATTTGGTACATCCGGATGATTTACAAACAGTCAAGGATAAAGCCGATGAATTGTTCCGAAATAAGGAAAAAATCCATTTAATCTATCGTATCATTAATAAAGATGGTAAATATGTATGGGTTGAGGAATTTGGAGAACCTATTTTCAAAGGAAATACTATTGAATACATTGTGGGTATCTTTATTGATATTACCCAAAGGATTGAAGCTGAAGAAGCAATTAAAGCCAAAAATTATGCAGAGGCTGCCAATAGAGCCAAATCAGAATTTTTAGCAAATATGAGTCACGAAATCCGAACTCCTTTAAACGGAATTATTGGATTTACCGAACTTCTGATGAATTCAAAACTCGAAGACATTCAGAAAAAATATATGATGACTATCAATCAATCGGCCAATTCCCTGATGGAAGTTATCAATAATATTCTTGACTTTTCAAAAATCGAATCCGGTAAACTGGAACTTAATATTGAGAAAGTAGATGTTATGGAGATTACCAATCAGGTAGTGGATTTGATAAAATATGAAGCCGATTTAAAGAAAATCAAAATCCATTTGGATATTGCTCCGGAGGTTCCTAAATTTATAGAGGTTGATTATATAAGGTTGAAACAGGTTTTAATTAATCTGTTAAGTAATGCTGTTAAATTTACTGAGAAAGGAAGTGTTGAATTAAAAGTATCTGTCTTCCAAATAATTGACGAGAACAGAATACAACTAAAGTTCCTTGTAAAAGATACCGGAATCGGCATCAGGAAAAACAATCAGCTCCGAATATTTGAAGCATTTTCACAGGCTGACAACTCGACAACCAAAAAATTCGGCGGTACAGGTCTAGGGCTTTCTATCTCCAATCAGTTATTAGGTTTAATGAACAGTCAGTTAGAACTGGAAAGTGAATTTGGCAAAGGAAGTGAATTTAGTTTTGTGCTTGAAGTAGCTTATTCGAATCAGCAAAATGTTTCAAAAGATAATGAGCATGCAGAAAAGGCAGATACATCGAACCAAATTGTAACCAACGAAGAGAAAACTATTTTCATTGTTGAAGACAACAAAATAAATATGCTTTTGGCAAAAACACTAGTAAAGCAGATTGTTCCGAATGCTACAATATTTGAATTGGAAAACGGAAAAGAAGCTTTGGAAAAAACGCAGGAATTAGTTCCTGATTTAATCTTAATGGACATTCAGATGCCTGTAATGAACGGGTATGATTCAACACAGGAGATCAGGAAAATTCCAAAAGCCGAACATATTCCAATCATTGCCCTGACGGCCGGGACAATTGTAGGCGAAAAGGAAAAATGTATTGAATACGGGATGAATGATTACATTCCGAAACCAATAGACAAAGAACATTTGACTAAGATAATCAGTCAGTGGATGGCAAAAAACTAACCTGAAATACAAAAACAAAGCAAACTAAAATTTATTATTATGAAATGGGAAAAACAGGAAAGCGATACATTTGAAGACCGCAGAGGAATGTCAGGCGGAAAGAAAGCCATTCTTGGAGGAGGTGCCATAGGAATTATAGTGTTGTTGCTGAAGTTATTTGGAGGTGAAAGCGGACAGAATATTGGCAATATCATCGAACAGACACAGGGAAATCAAACCGAACAAACTTCTACACAAACCCGTGAATTATCCCCGGAAGAAAAGGAAATGGGCGATTTTTCAGAATCGGTTTTTGTTTATAACTGTAAAACGTGGACTACCATTTTACAGGAAAATAATAGGTCATTTGAAAAACCGGGAATGGTACTTTTTGATGATGCAGTAAGTACCGCCTGTGGAGATGCAAGTTCTTCAGCCGGACCTTTTTACTGTCCCGGAGATCAAAAAATCTATATGGATCTTAGGTTTTTCCAAGAACTAAAATCACGTTTCGGTGCTGAAGGCGGCGACTTCGCCATTGCTTATGTAATTGCCCATGAAATGGGACACCACATTCAAAAACTATTAGGAACCTCTGATAAAGTGCGCCAGCTTCAATCCGGAAAAAGTGAAGCTGAAGCCAATAAACTTTCCGTTTGCCTTGAGCTTCAGGCCGATTTTTACGCCGGTGTATGGGCACATTACAACAAAAACCTTCTTGAAGAAGGCGATATCGAAGAAGCGTTAAGTGCTGCTAATGCCGTAGGTGATGATGCTATCCAGAAAAAAATGCAGGGACAGGTTGTTCCGGACAGCTTCACTCATGGAACCTCCAAGCAGCGTATGGAGTGGTTTATGAAAGGATATAATTCAGGAGATATCAAACAGGGAGATACTTTTTCGGCGTTGCTGAATTAACCCAGCGAACCGTCTCTATCCAAACTTCTGTATTGAATAGCTTCTGCAATATGGTTTGGTAAATTTCCCATTTTCGGACAGTTTAAAAGTATTAAATTTAACTTTTGAATTATATGAAAAAATCGAGATTTACAGAAGTATCAATTGAAAACTATTAATATATTAACGAATTAAATATGTAAAAAAAACGCCTAATTGGCGTTTTCTTTTTACTTAAAATACAATTCTGAAAAATATTTATTCCTATAAAACGGAATTAAAAAATAAAAAAAATCATTTTTAGTAATTACCTTTTTATTTAATAGCCTAAAAT
>CAMFLD010000021.1 GCA_945957245.1 uncultured Flavobacterium sp.
TGGTGGGACTACGAATAAATGAAATAGCCCGTAAAATATCCAAACTTGTTTGAGGATTTTATTGGCTCTTTTATTTTCAAAGCGGAGCTTTGCAAGAACTGCGGAGCAGAATCTTGGTGGGACTACAATAGCTTCACATTATAGTGGGGCTTTTCATTTTTAAATCATAAATGATTTATACCTGACTGCCACTGGCAGTCCTCCTTTTAATTTCAAATCTAAACTTTAGATCCAAGTTCGATTCTTGGTGGGACTACGAATAAATGAAATAGCCCGTAAAATATCCAAACTTGTTTGAGGTTTTTATTGGCGGTTTTATTTTCAAAGCGGAGCTTTGCAGGAACTAAGCAATTTTTTTAAACCTTATCCAATGCTTTTCTTTTAGCGCTTCCTATTTCCTTGAAGTACGTTGGAGTTAAACCGGTTATTTTCTTAAACTGCGACGACAGATGTGCCGGGCTGCTGTAATCAAGTTCATAGGCGATTTCAGATAATGTAAGCTGGTCGTAAACCAACAGTTCTTTTGCCTTCTCAATACGTTGTTCTATGAAATAGTTTTCAATGGTACGGCCTTCTACTGAGGAGAAAAGACTGCTTAAATAAGTATATTCGTTGTGAACCTTATCGCTAAGGTATTGTGAAAGTTTGAGCTTCCTCTCGGCGTCAGTTACTTCGTTGCGGGCTTTTCTGATGACGAGCTGTTTTATCTTTTCGACCTGGCTGCCACCCGGATGGTCTATCATTTCAAATCCCACGTTACTCAGATTGTTCCTGAGATAGTTTTTTTGGGTTTCAGTTACCGGCTCTGCAAGGTGGATTTCACCAAAGGTAACTTTGAGGAACGGAATAGCTCCTTTGTTGAGTATGTCTTCGACTGCCATGACGCAGCGCTGGCATACCATGTTTTTGACTACTATTGTTGTAGGTTGCATCCTGTAAAGTTATGTATTTTGATTTCAATAAAGAAGCCGCTCTTTTTAGGAACGGCTTTTTTGGTAAATTTTGCGTTTACTTACTGCTACCACAGGTACAGTTGGTACCACATTGACAATCTTTGCAGGTACAATTTGGATTATTACATGCTGTTTTTTTTGCCTTTGGTGTACAACATTGACACTTTGCTTGTGTTTTCATGATGTTATTATTTTTTATCCTTGCTGCCTATTCAAAGGAAGTGTCTGGATTAATGATTATTATGATGCAAAGATAAATCGGTAAAGTCCCACAGGTATTGTATAACTTTGGGTTGCCGTTATATAATTTTGGGATTGTGTCTTAGATACAATTTGTCCTTGATAGCCCCGACAGGAGTAATCCGCCGTGCGGAACGGATGGCGGGAGGATAGGTGAAAAAAGGATGAATCGCCCGCTTCTTATAATAAAACAATTGGGGGTTTAAAACGGGATGACAGTCTTTTAAGCTAAGGACTTATTCTTTGGGAAATTCTTTTTTGATTAACGATTTTAGTTCCTCAAGATCTTTAATCATCCTGTTGATTCTCTTCACAGGATCAATCTGGTAAGTAGTTGGAGATTCGTTCGCAGTACCTGTATTCTGGTCAAGGTCTATCCAACTGTCTACATCAGCATCAGGGAAATGCTTCTTCAACTTTAAAATAAATGTTGGAGAAATTTTATCCTGATTTATATAACGGGATACTAACGACTCACTGTAATTATCCATTATTTTTGATATCCCTCTGTTATCCAAGCCTAATTCACCGTAGAAATACGCTTTTGCCTTTTCTGAAAACCCCATGTTAATAATTTATAGTGTAATTTTTTTACTTTTGGTTAAACATTAATTATATACAATATGAAATATACAAATAAGTTAAACTTATGACAAATATAAAACAAAATGCTTCAAATTCTAAAGTAAAATTACATGTGGAAAAGGCTTTTGAAATTATCAACGAATTTCTGCCCTCTCCTTATGTTGACAAAGTATGGGCGCTATTGCCCGAACCTAAGCCAAAGAAGAGTTACATACGCAATGTGCGTCATCGGGTTACAGCTGCCCATGACAACCGTATTGACATTATTAATGCCTTGCTCGAAGTTGCCAAAGAGAATAAGGCCGAAATTGAAAAGCTGATTAAAAATACCCAATAAGGGTAACCATCAGTAGTCTTAACTGCTGCCAAGCTTAAGGAATATGACCAGCATAGTTAAAAAAAGTTAGTCATTTCTTTGAGTGGATTAGAATTAAAACGTTTGCGTGGCGAAGACCCACAATGGCTCCGCAGACAACCATAGTATTTTTTCGGTATTATGGCGAATAAGACCCAATCCCCCACAATTGAGTTGCTTTTATCCTTAGATAAAGGCGAAAACGAACATTTATAAAAATTTAAGGTACATGGAGAAAGAGTAATTATTTAAAAAGAGAAAGCCACTACGGGATGTAATGGCTCTCACAGTTAAAAAACAATCTTCGAAAAAAGTTTAATTAACACATCAAATTTATGAAAAAAATCGCAAAAACTCTAATGGGGTTAAGCATTATTTGCATTTTATTTTCTGGTTGCGAAGCAGAAAAAGAAATGACAAAACAGGAAAAACTAATTGTAAAACCTTTCGCATTTAAAGAATCAGCCGCAAAGTCCAGCAGTGGACTTAGCAGAGCCATAAACCAGGTAAGATCAATGAACTCAAAGCATACCAACAGCAATAATTCTAAATTGGTTTTTGATGAAAAATCAGGAATGTACTTTGACGATCAAAAGGGGCTCTATATTGAAAAGGACGGACTGAAGTCGTATACATTTCCTGTATTGAAAACTACTTCCGATGCTAAGCTGAAGAATATCTGCTTTAATGAAAAACAAAATGGCAGCTATGATGTTTATTTGGTAAAATATGACTTAACGAAAGCGGAATCATTAACCCTTACAGACCAACAAAAGGAAGCCCGGGAAAAACAGTTTATCCCACTGATTAAAGACGGAGTGCCATTGGAAGAACTCAAAATGCAATGCGTTGACATTTACCTGAGTACCTCTACCGAATATGTTGTTCCTATTGATAATGGGGAACTGACCGGAAACTTTGGCACTACTACGGTTACCCATACGACATCAGTGCTCATAGGCTCATCCTGTAGCATGCAGGGGCTTTCCGGAGGAAATCAGTCTGGAGGAAACACAACTATTGCCTCAGGCGGAAGTGGCACGGGTAGCGGAAACAACAATCCGTCTCAGGATGGTGATATCATTACCGGATTAAATACCCGGGATATAGAGGGCGGTTTGGGTAACGAAGAATTGTTTTTCTATAACTACAATGCCTTCACCAGCGGATTGAATGAAGAGGAAAAAGCAGCTTTTAACAATCACCCGGAACTGATGGATTATTTTATTGCCAACGGTTGGTCTACAGAAAACCAAGGATTTGTAAGGACGCTTATCGATAAGTTTCAGGGAAGCGACTATACTGAGGAACAAAAAGAAACGTTGAGCCAGTTGGTAAGCGTTTGCGCCGAGCATCATTCAACATTCGACTTTGACAATTCTAATTCGGGAGAAACCATGTCTGTAGGTGATATAGAAAGCCAGATGAATGAAGCTGCTGCCGCACCAAATAATGTATTTGAAATAGAAGACCTGCCAGGCGACCAAAACGGATTTACCGGAAGATGCAAAGTATCTCTTGGCGTATTATCCCTCAGAGTAGCGATGAATTTTTCTATTGATGCTCATGGCAAATACACTTTGAAAAAAGAAAATATTGAAAGTGAATTATCTGGAATAGTATTTATTAGCGAATGGACACAGCTCAATAGCCAATGCAATGTAAATAATAATTCCAATGGAAACATTAGGGTTGACTTATATGGAAAAATCCATCAGCATTATATTACTCCTTTAGGTCCCATTAACATAACTCGTTTTATCCACATAATCATAATTGTCGATAATGAGAATGGCTCAATAATTAGTACTGAAAAATATGAAGATTAAAAATAACAACTAAATTTTTTAAAATATGGAAAACCAGAATCATATATGGAGCTTATGGGATGATGTAGCAATTTCAACTCCCATAATAATTTATGTTATTCTCATACTATTCGTATGCTATTGTGTCTTTAATCTTTACAGGAAATTGTGTAAGGTTTTGGACAGCTTGTCCAGATATCTGGACAGCCACACTAAAAAAGAGTAGTTTAATTGCTAGAGCCCGGGCAATTGTTCCGGGCTTTAATTGTTTTCCCGTTTTTCAATGGGGAAAATGCTGGTGTGGTTGCACCTCAATAGAGAACCTTTAAAACTAAATATCATGAACCCTTTTTTTGAATCTGTACTCACATTAACTCCAACAATTTTACTACTACTTGTAGTATTCTTTTGCATCAGATTTTATTTGATCGTCAAAAAATATCTTTTAGTAAAAACAAAATACTATCAAAAGAAAATTGAAGCAATGGAGAATAAATAATGTTCACCAGGCATAATTTGTTTAATGATTTATAATCTTGGCAGTGAGGTCAATTCATCTGAATCGAATGAACTGCCAAGATAAATTAACCATTTAATTATAAAACATATGGAAAACATGAATCATCCAATGGATATATGGGATCAAATTCTCATCGTTGCTCCTGAGGTAGTTTACGCAGTACTTGTGTTATTTGCTTATTATTGTGCTTTCAACCTTTACAGGAAATTGTGTAAGGTTTTTGACAGCTTGTGCAGATATCTGGACAGCCATGCTAAAAAAGAGTAGTTTAATTGCTAAAGCCCGGGAATAATTGTCCGGGCTTTACTATTGTTTTAATTAAATTTCAGCATTATGATTTATTTATTATGGGCACTACTGAATATTGTTATTTTAATTTGCTCATTTCTTTTTAGTATAAGAGTATTTAAAACAATCCATCAGCAATATGGTCTTTTAATGACCTTTTTATTCTGTTTCATTTTGCTCTCTTTGTTGAACCACCCTAAAGAAAAAGAAACAGACAAGATTTTCTATCTGGAAAACAAAACCAAAAACATCGAATTAGCTGCAAACGAAACAATCAAACAGGTCGTCATAGAAAATAACATTTTGAACAAAACAAGAATGCATTTAAATTTTCGAACCAGAAATGACAGTATCAAACCCTACAAAGCAAGTTTTTTCACTAAAGGATTTATTTGTGGTACAAACTGGAAAGCAATTATGGTTGTTATAAATCCGTGCAGGAAAAACAACCAGTTTAAGTACGATATAGAAGCGCGTCAGGAATGGAAACTAATGGGAATAACCTTCTATGTTGAATTAGAAACTTACAGAGGACTGATCCAGATTTAATTGAATTCTTTATCAAAATTTATTATCATAAATCTAATGTTATCTGCCTATGTTAAAAAAGTTTTAGCTTCTTTTTTCTGAGAAAAACAAAAAAAGGCTATATTCGTAGCATCGCCAGCGCCGCCCTGCGCAAAGCATCCTAACCTGCATTATTGCCCAACTGATTTAAAGTTCGGGTATACGAATTATTATAAAACCGTTTACAAATGTCAGCTTATGGAAGACCAGTCTAAATTATCGGCAAACAGGCGTAAAAGTATGCAGTTGTTCATCCTAAACAGCCTGATTACCGAAATTAAAAAGGGAAAGCATATCAACCTTAATGAAATGCCCGCTGATATCGTAGAATTACTCTATGAAGAAGCTGCCACCAATGAAAAACTAAGAGCTGCCCTGGAAACAAAAAACAAGGACTAGACTTCTTGGAAATCATAAAAAACAACCTTTTTCAGGTTGTTTTTTCTTTTTACACTAAACATCAAATCATTAATCTTCAGTTTATTTTGTAAAGACAAGTAGTTGTATGTGAAATTTATTCCTAAATCAACATAACTTTCTGTTTTCAAAGTCATTTAGCCTGTAACGAAATCGATATAACTGACTTCTTTCCTTAAATTAACCTTAAGACTGTTAAAATCACCTTAAAAAAATGCAATCCTTTTAACACATCGTAATACATTTGCATCGTAAATATGAGAAAACTTGCCTTACATATTGCATTTCTGTTCCTGCTCTTAAGCGTGGCTATAGGTCATGCCTTTGCTTTAGTGAATGAGGGGGCTGTCAAAACCGATATGCAAAAAGCATTACTGGAATGTGTAGGCAAAAGTAAACACACCACTGTTGACGGGACTTTTCTAAAAAATGATGTAATCAATGACGTCGAAGAGTTTGAAGAATTTGACTTTGACGAACACGACAATTGTTTAAAAGAACGTTTTTTTGTTATTCCAATACCTGACGGATATAAATCAGGTTTACTAACTGCCGACTTCAACAGCAAAACTATTGGAAATTCTATATATACCCACTTAAATCTCTCTCGTATCCCGCGGTACAATTACATTACGCTGGGGGTTTTCAGGATATGATATTAGGATTCTAATACGTTTCAATTACCGATTGCTATGCAATCAAAAAACAATCATTAAAATTTTTTACACCTAAAAACGATGAAAAAGTTTATCATGCTGTTAAGCATTGGCGCACTGTTTAATTTAAGCAGTTGCGGCAAAAAAGAAGAACAAAAAGAAGAGAAAGTTAAATTCTCGGTAACCGCTCCCGTAGTGATGGATACCATATTTAACAAAGAGTACGTATCTCAAATCAAATCCGTACGCAACATTGAAATCCGTGCCCAGGAAAAAGGGTATCTACAAAACATTTATGTAGATGAAGGACAGTATGTATCTCAGGGACAGTTATTATTCCGCATCATGCCGGGATTATACCAGGGAGAACTCCTAAAAGCGCAGGCAGAAGCCAAAGCTGCAGAAATTGAATTGAGAAACACCAAATCGCTTGCAGACAAAAATATTGTCTCAAAAAGTGAGCAACAGGTAGCCCAATCCAAATTAGATCAGGCGAATGCCGAAGTATCATTGGCAAAACTGCACTTGTCATTTACTGAAATCCGTGCTCCTTTTTCAGGAGTAATTGACCGTCTTCCTAAAAAACTAGGAAGCCTTATCGATGAAGGTGAATTATTGACCAGTCTTTCAGACAATACTAAGATGTTTGCTTATTTTAATGTTTCCGAACCCGAGTATATCAACTACCAAAACAATGTAAAAACCCGTGGTAGTAATGATGTAAATCTAATATTGGCCAATGGTGAACAATTGAAATACAAAGGAAAAGTAGAAGTAATTGAAGGAGAATTTGACAACGAAACCGGAAACATTGCTTTCCGCGCCAGCTTCCCAAATCCGGACAAATTGCTTAAAAATGGTGAAACAGGCAAAGTGTTGATGACACTTCCTATCAAAAATGCCATTATCATTCCTCAAAAAGCTACTTACGAAATACAGGACCAAAAATATGTTTTCGTAGTTGGAAATGATGGTATAGCAAGATCAAGAAATATTCAGGTTGCTTACGAACTTCCGGATATTTATGTAGTATCCTCAGGTCTTAAAGAAGGTGAACACTTTTTATTAGAAGGAGTTCAGAAAGTGAAAGACGATCAAAAAGTGGAAACAACTTTCCAGGATCCTAAAAAAGTCCTTCAGTCCTTAAAATTAAAAGCAGACTAGTTTTATATAAAAGCGAACAATCATGTTTAAAAAATTTATTCGCAGACCAGTTCTGTCTATCGTGATCTCTTTGATCATTGTATTTATGGGAACTTTATCCTTGGTAAAGCTTCCTGTTACCCAATTCCCGTCTATTTCTCCGCCTAAAGTAAACATTACAGCGGAGTATCCGGGTGCCAATAACGAATTGCTTATCAAATCGGTAATCATCCCGATGGAAAGAGCTCTGAACGGTATCCCCGGAATGAAATATATGGATTCTGATGCCGGAAATGACGGTGAAGCTTCTATTCAGGTTGTATTCGATTTGGGAACCGATCCTAATGTGGCAGCTATTAACGTTCAGAACCACATTTCATCAGCTATCAACAAATTACCTCCTTTAGTAGTACGTGAAGGGGTAAAAATTACCCGTCAGGAGCCTAACATGCTCTTGTATGTAAATGTTTATAGTGATGATCCAAAAGCTAACCAGAAATTCCTGTTCAACTTTACCGACATCAACCTCCTTTCTGAAATAAAAAGGGTAAAAGGAGTGGGAGATGCCGATATCCTTGGAACACGTGAATATGCAATGCGTGTATGGCTTAAACCGGACAGAATGACTGCTTACAACATCTCTGCAGATGAAGTAATGGATGCCTTAAGCTCCCAAAGTTTGGAAGCTTCTCCGGGAAAAACCGGGGAAAGTTCCGGTAAACGTTCCCAGTCATTTGAATATATCCTAAAATATCCGGGTCGTTATAACAACGAAAAGGACTATGGAAATATTATTCTGAAAGCTAAATCCGATGGTGAGTTCGTGCGCCTTAAAGATGTAGCAGATATTGAATTTGGTTCAACGATGTATGATATTTACTCTACACTGAATGGAAAACCTTCAGCGGCAATCAGTATCAAACAATCATATGGTTCCAATGCCAGTGAGGTTATTAAAAATATAAAAGACCTTATGGCCGACCTTCAGAAAACAACCTTCCCTAAAGGAATGCACTACGAGCTTAGTTATGACGCTTCAAGGTTCTTGGACGCCTCAATTGAAAAAGTAGTACACACCTTATTCGAAGCGTTTATTCTGGTGGCAATTGTAGTATTCCTATTCTTAGGTGACTGGCGTTCTACGATTATTCCAACCATTGCCGTTCCGGTATCTCTTATTGGAACCTTTGCGGTAATGTCTGCTTTTGGCATTACCCTTAACCTTATTTCACTCTTTGCCTTAGTAATGGCGATTGGAATTGTGGTAGATGATGCGATTGTAGTAATTGAGGCCGTCCATGCCAAGATGGAGGAAAAGGGACTATCCCCTCTCAAAGCAACCGAAGAAGCCATGCATGAAATTAGCGGAGCGATTATTGCCATCACATTGGTAATGGCATCCGTTTTCATTCCGGTGGCATTCATGTCGGGACCTGTGGGGGTTTTCTACCGTCAATTCTCTATTACAATGGTATCTTCCATCATTTTATCGGGAGTAGTTGCGTTAACCCTGACACCTGCATTGTGTGCTTTAATCCTTAAAAACAATCATGGACACGCTAAAAAACCAACACCAGTCAACAGATTTTTGGAGAAATTCAATAACATGTTTACAGTCGGCGCCGGTAAATACCATAATTTATTGACGAAAGTAGTTAGTCGAAAATTAATTACACTGCCGTTCCTTTTGGTTTTCTGTTTGGGAATCTTTTTTCTGAGCAACAAACTGCCTTCCGGATTTATTCCTAGTGAAGATCAGGGGATGATTTATGCGATTATCCAAACACCTCCGGGCTCAACTTTGGAAAGAACAAACCAAATTGCACTTCAGTTACAAAAAGCCTCAGAAGGCGTTGATGGTGTTGCTTCGGTTTCGTCTCTGGCAGGTTATGAGGTACTTACAGAGGGAACCGGTTCTAACTCCGGTACCTGTTTGATCAACCTGAAAAACTGGAGCGAAAGAAAAGAATCTGCTGTTGAAATCATTGAACAGTTAGAAAAAATAGCCAAAGATATACCAGGAGCCAACATCGAGTTCTTCCAGCCACCGGCCATTCCGGGTTATGGAGCCGCAGGAGGTTTTGAGCTTCGTTTAATGGATAAAACCGGTAGTGGGGATTACCACAGAATGGAAACAGTGAGTAATGACTTTGTAAAGGAATTGAAAAAACGTCCTGAACTAGGTTCTGCCTTCACCTTCTACTCCGCAAGTTTCCCTCAATACATGCTGAAAATTGACAACGACATAGCAGAACAAAAAGGAGTGACTATTGAAAAAGCAATGGATAACCTTTCTACTTTGGTAGGTTCTAACTATGAAACAAGTTTCATTAGATTTGACAGACCTTACAAGGTAATTGTTCAGGCGGGTCCACAATACCGAGCTTTGCCGACTGACTTGCTTAAGTTGTATGTGAAAAATGATAAAGATCAAATGGTTCCTTATTCAGATTTCATGCATCTTGAAAAAGTATACGGTCTATCGGAAATCACAAGACATAATTTATATAACTCATCTGAGGTAAGTGGAACTCCGGCTCCGGGCTACAGTAGTGGTGATGCTATCAAAGCGGTGCAGGAAGTCGCTGAAAAAACATTACCAAGAGGTTTCGGAATTGATTGGGCAGGTATCTCTAAAGACGAGGTTTCCCGCGGAAATGAAGCTCTTTATATTTTCTTGGTTTGCCTTGGTTTCGTTTACTTAATCCTATCAGCGCAATATGAAAGTTTCATTCTGCCATTGCCAATTATACTTTCATTACCAACAGGAATCTTTGGAGCATTTTTCAGCCTATACTTGTTGGGATTAGAAAATAATATTTACGCTCAGGTAGCGATGGTAATGCTCATCGGGTTGCTCGGTAAGAATGCCGTGTTGATCGTAGAATTTGCTGTTCATAAAAAGGCTGAAGAAGGTATTTCTACAAGAGAAGCTGCATTGCAGGGAGCTGCACTTAGGTTCCGACCAATCCTTATGACTTCATTTGCCTTTATTGCAGGTCTTATTCCGCTTGCTTTGGCAACAGGTCCGGGAGCTATCGGGAACCGTACTATCGGTACTGCAGCTGCAGGAGGAATGCTAATTGGAACTGTATTCGGATTAATGGTTATCCCTGGATTGTATTATATCTTCGGAAGCATTGCTGAAAAATCCAAATTAGCAAGATATGAAAATGAATATCCTTTAACAGAACAAACCGAACCTTACAAACACGATGGAAAATTTGAAGATTAAAAATAGTATCACCGCCATAGCTTTACTACTTGCTTTAGGAAGTTGTAAAGCACCAAAGGCTGCTGTTGACAAAACAGAAACTCAGGCTATGCCCGAAGCTTATGTGTCTTCAAAAGACACCATGAATTCGGCTACCATCAAATGGAAAAAGTTTTTCCCGGACCAACATCTGCAAAAACTTGTTGACGAAGCACTGAAAAACAATCAGGAACTTGCCATGACTTTGCAGGAAATCGAGATTGCCCGAAACGATGTTAGGGTTAAAAAAGGAATGTTACTGCCAACAGTAAATGCAGTTGCTTCTGCCGGCGTTGAAAAGGTCGGGCTTTATACCAGTCAGGGAGCAGGAGATTCTTCTGCCGATATAACTCCCGGAAAAGAAGTTCCTGAAAATTTACAGGACTATATGCTGGGACTGCACATGACCTGGGAAGTCGATATCTGGAAAAAATTACGCAACTCAAAAAAAGCGGCATTTTCAAGGTATCTGGCAACTGTCGAAGGGAAGAATTTTGTTGTAACCAACTTGGTGGCGGAAATTGCGAATTCGTATTATGAACTGTTATCATACGACAATCAGCTTGATATCATTCAGCAAACCATTACTCTTCAAAAAAATGCACTCGAAATTGTAAAAGCGCAAAAAGAGGCAGGAAGGGCAAATGAATTGGGTGTAAAAAAATTCGAAGCTGAAGTATTGAATTCCCAAAGCCGTGAATTTGAAATCCAACAGCAAATTAAGGAAACTGAGAACAAAATCAACTTCCTTTGCGGTCGTTATCCACAACCTGTTGAAAGAGATAAAACAACTCTTATTTCACAGGTGCCTCAGTCCATCAAAGAAGGTATACCATCGCAATTGCTTACAAACCGCCCTGACATCAAACAGGCTGAACTGGAATTGATGGCAACAAAATGTGATGTAAAAGCAGCAAGAGCCGAATTTTATCCGTCATTTACCATCAATGGAGGAGTAGGTTTTAATGCATTCAAAACATCCTATCTGTTTACCTCTCCGGAATCGTTAATGTATAACCTAATAGGAGATTTGACTGCGCCATTAATCAATAGAAGCGCTATCAAAGCCGAATTTAATAAGGCTAAAGCCGAACAGCTTAAAGCCATGTACAACTATCAAAAAACCATTCTCAATGGTTATGTGGAAGTATCCAATCAGTTGTCTAACATCAAAAATCTTGAGCAGTTCTATGATTTGAAAAACAAAGAAGTGCAATCACTTACCACAGCGATTGACGCTTCGAACGAATTATTTAAATCATCAAGAGCGGACTACTTTGAAGTATTGATGACACAACGTGATGCTCTGGAATCTAAACTAGAGTTAATTGAAGCTAAGAAGGAACAATTCAATGCTGTTACTAATGTTTACCGCGCATTAGGAGGCGGCTGGAATTAAATGAAGAGGTTATGTTTTTAGGTTGGAAAGAGGTCGAAAGGCCTCTTTCTTTTTTTCTGAAAAGGAGAAAGCTTAACCTTTAACTTTCCTTTATCACTCTTTAAAATAATTAAAGGTTACTTTTGCTAAATGGACTTGAGGAAATTCATAACATTCAGTAAGATACTCGCATTGCTACTGCTCATCAGCACTTCAGCAAATGCCAAATCTACTGTTGCCAAAAATGAATTCAATCCCAAAAAAGCACTGAATTTCAATAAAGACGAGCAGGCTTTTCACAGAAACATGCTTCAACCTCAAACCGCTCATATCAGCGTAGGAACCGAGGATTCTGTAAAGCCCATCAACTCCGGTTATTTTGCTTTGCTTCTCAGCGAAAATGTTTCCTCTGCCACACAATACATCGGACATACAAACGAAATCCTTCAGGATGCCAACCGCTGTGAAAGCGTATCCAAACTCCTCTTTCCGTTCCATTATTTTTGGTAAAACCACTCATTTTCAGAACCCTAAAAATGATGTCACTGCTCCCTGACCAGGTTGCAGCAAATTTTACTAAAAAATATTATCATGGATACACCCATAATCATTATTGGCGTTGTGCTGATAACCATCGTGGCACTGCCGTTATATTTTGTATTAAGGTCGCATAAATTAGACCAGAACCAAATCAAGACTCTTTTTGCCCAACATAGTCAAGGTAATCGTTACCAATTTCAGCTGATTGCCACCCACAACCGTAAAGCGCTCGGGCTCGACACCAAAAAGAAAGGACTTTTATTTATTGACTTTAATCTCAAAGAACCTTTCGTTTACTTTCAGGATCTTGACCAAAAAGAACGTTGCGAAATAGCTACTTCAAGTCCAAAAGGTAAGTCAAATACGCTCAAAAAAATAGAATTATTCTTTACATCAAAGACCGGAACCTCACAGGAAAACACCCTGCTTTTCCATGATTCCGACAAACATTATATCGTTCCTGCCTATGCGCATGAGGAACTAAAGCTGGCCCAGCATTGGCAACAGCTCATACAGAAACATCTTTAGGATGCCCGATTTTTTTTCTTCCTTACTGATTTCAGAACTTTAAGTGAAGAGGTTTTTTGTTTAGGTTGGAAAGGAGGCTCTCGGGCCTCTTTTCTTTTTTAGTAGCAGGCATTCTGCTCTCTTTACAGCTCCCCTCCCGCTGTCCGCTATACACGGTAACGCTCCCATCGGGGCTATTTGGGGAGATTTGGTTTTCAAAACAAAAGCCCCGACACTTTAATATGCCGAGGCTTTCATTCCAAAACTACTCTTTTATTATTTTAAAAGGTTTTTCTCTTTACCAATAGAAAAACCCAAATACTCATGCAATGATAAACTAAATAGTCAAAACGATTTTAAAGAATGAATATCCGTTGGGATTTAGAATATATCTGTAAAACTTCAAATGGAATGCGTAAAAAAGAAAACCCCTAAATCCATTCAGAATTTAGGGGTTTTAATCAAACGTTATGAATTTATTCTTTGATAATCTTGATTACCTTCCCAAAATTACCCGAATTCACTTTTACAAAGTAACTTCCTGTAGCCAAAGCAGACAAATCAAGTGCTGTTTCAGTAGCATTCAATGATTTAGTCATTACTTCCTGACCCATGAAATTATAGATACTTAAAGAAGTAATTTCTCTGTCCAAAGTTATATTCAGGATATTAGTCACCGGATTTGGAAATGCTGTTAGGTTTCTCAGTTCGATATCATTGGTATCAAGACTGGTTTGTACGCTTATCACATTCCTGAAAACAGGCCCCCAGCCTCCTGTATTATCTTTAATACGGATATTGAATACATGCAAACCAACTGCCGGTAAAACAATTCCGGTTTTGGATAATTGTTCAAACGCATTGTTAAAAGTGCCGTCTGTAGCAGAAATGGCGGTTCCTAGTCCCATTCCGGGATCATTATCCCAAAAATATTCAGCCTGAGCTACTGGTTGCTGTGCGGAACATAGAGTTATTATAAAAAATGCGGCTATACTGTATATTAGTTTTTTCATCTTTCGTTTATTTAAAAAATTACTTAGTAAACCCTGAAGCGCTTACTGACAAGGTGGTTGTACTTAAAATTGCTCTTGGCGTAGATAAATAATTAATCTGTGCCCTACCTCCTGAATCAGCAGGCCAGTAATTATCCCAACTGTTAGAACCTCCGTAGTGTCCGGCATCATTTCTGGTCAAGTCCAAATCGGTGTAGCTTACAGCAGGATTTCCTGCATTTACATTCATACCGCTTATAGTATAGTAGGTATTGTCAAAATTCATGTTAACCGCCCCAAAATTATTGCTTTGGGTAATGTTTCCTTCCGTTACATAAGTATTAGTAAATACATTATAAGAAGCTGTCACGGTGGCAATGTTGTTATTGTAAATACATGTATTCGTTTGACCTACCGCAAAAGAAGCCGCATTGTTCATGATGGCAATATTCCCGGTGTTTCCTGTATTTAAGTAGATGTAAAATGGTGCCACATCGCCCGGATTGGGATTGTAAACCGTATTATTAATGATTTCATTAGAACTACCTGTTTTAATACCATAAACATATACGCCTGTAGTAAAAT
>CAMFLD010000022.1 GCA_945957245.1 uncultured Flavobacterium sp.
CCCTAAAGAAGATTTTCACGGTTATGTTTCGGTTACCGACAAAGGTCTGGCTTATGACAATACTTATTATTTCAGTATTTCAAAGCCCAGTAAAACCAATGTAATCAGCATCGGAGATACTGATAAAAGCAATTTCCTAAGTCGAATTTATACCAGTGACGAGTTTAATTACAATAATTTCCCGCTGGCTAATCTGGATTATAACCTTTTGGAAAAACAGGATGCGATAGTAGTAAATGAGCTTAAAGATATCCCGCAGGCGCTTCAGACTACGTTGAAATCATTTGTAAACAAAGGCGGTAATCTGGTAATCATCCCAGCGCAGGAAAGTAATTTATCTACGTTGAACACTTTTGTATCTAATTTTGGCGCCCTGAAAATAAATCCGGCCAGCCAGAATGAAAAGAAAGTGACTAAGATTAACTTCAATCATCCGCTTTTCAGTACGGTATTTGAAAAGAAAATCGATAACTTTCAATATCCATCTACCAAAGTCGCTTTTGGATTAAGCAGTACTACACCATCGGTTTTGACTTATGATGATCAGAGTCCGTTCCTGACTTCACTTTCCAATGATCTTTCATCAGTATATGTCTTTGCAGCACCTATAAATAAAGGAAACAGCAACTTCCAGAATTCACCTTTGATTGTACCGACTTTTTATAATATGGCGCAAAATAGCCGTAATACAGGTGTCAATGCCCTGATTATAGGAGAAAGCCAACCTTTTGTAGTTGATGCGCAATTGTCTAAAGACGAAATTTTGACGTTAAAAAACAATACAGAAAGCTTTATACCGGTACAGCAATTGCTGAATACCAAAGTCAAAATGACTTTTAACGACAATCCTTCTGAAGCCGGAAATTTTGGTATCTTTAACGGAACCAATCTGGTGCAGAATATCAGCTTCAATTACAACCGTACGGAGAGTAATCTGGCGCTTGCCAATCCGGACGCTGTAAGCAGGTTTAAAGAAATCGATGATATCGAAACCGTATTCAACACCATACATACTGACAGGACTGACACACAAATCTGGAAATGGTTTGTGATATTGGCACTCTTCTTTTTAGCATTGGAACTACTCATTCAAAAATTCGTAAAATGAACCTAATCATCAGAAAAGCAACGATTATTGACCCAAAAGGGCCTTACCATAATCAGACAGTTGATGTAAAAATTACCGGGGGAATAATTGAAGAAATAGGCGTTTCACTTTTAAATATCGAAAACCATGAGGAATTTCATCATGATAACCTCCATCTTTCCCAAGGATGGTTCGATACCAGTGTTTCGCTAGGAGAACCCGGATTTGAAGACCGGGAAACGATTGCCAACGGATTGCTTGTTGCTGCCAAAAGCGGATTTACCGGGATTGCGCTTCAGCCCAACTCCTATCCTATTATTGATAACCAGTCACAGGTACATTTTGTCAAACAGAAAGCATCAGGTTCAGCAACGGAATTATATCCCATCGGAGCTTTGACAAAAGGCAGTGAAGGAAAGGATTTAGCCGAACTTTACGATATGAAAAATGCCGGAGCTATTGCTTTTGGGGATTATAATCGCAACCTGAATAATGCCAACCTTATGAAAATCGGATTGCAGTATGTACAGGATTTTGATGGTTTGGTGATTGCATTTTCACAAGATGATACTATCAAAGGAAATGGTGTAGCCAATGAGGGAATCGTTTCAACACAATTGGGATTGAAAGGAATTCCAAATCTGGCCGAAGAACTCATCATTACCCGCAATCTGGCGTTATTGGAATATACAGGCGGTAAACTTCATATTCCAACGGTTTCGACAGCAAAATCAGTAGCTTTAATCAAAGAAGCCAAGAAAAAAGGACTGAACGTAACGTGTAGTGTTTCTGTTCATCATTTGACACTGACTGATGAGACTTTACGTGGATTTGATACCCGATACAAAGTAGCTCCGCCACTCAGAAATGAAACAGACAGACAAGCACTTATAGCCGGAGTTTTAGATGATACTATCGATTGCATAACGAGTGATCACAATCCGATAGATATTGAAAATAAAAAGATGGAATTTGATTTAGCCAAAAACGGAACTATTGGTCTGGAAAGTGCTTTCGGAGCTTTAATGAACATTTTACCTTTGGATAAAATTATTGAGAAATTAACTTCAGGTAAATCAATATTTAATATTGAAAAACAAGAATTTAAAGAAAAAAATAAAGCTTCATTTTCACTATTCACTATAGAAGAAAAATGGAATTTCAGTAAAGAAAATATTCTATCCAAATCAAAAAATTCGGCCTTCCTTGGACAACCTATGAAGGGGAAAGCTATTGGTATTTATAATCAGGGAAAATTAGTTATTAATGGATAAGGAAACTATAGAACAAGGAAAATCAATTGCAATAACCAGCTATATTTTGATAGTAGGTGTTTTGATTGCTATGTCAATGAAGTCAGAAGATAAAAACCAGTTTGCGGCTTTTCATATACGCCAGGGACTAGGATTGACCCTGACTTTTATCATACTTGGTGTTTCTATTAGTAGTTTTGAAAGTATTTATGTTGCCGCTCCTATGTGGATATTCATATCGGTTTTAACTATCTATGGCATATTTACTGCCGCTAAGGGTGAGACTACGCCTCTACCCTTATTAGGCAAGCTCTTTCAAAAAGTTTTTAAAAGCATTTAATTATTTCTCCCTGCAAAGGTAAATCCATCCCGTTTTAGACGGGTTTCCAGTGTTTTTAAAATCGATTACATAGTAGTAGGTTCCATCCGGTAAATCATCACCTTTATCAGACTGGCCTTTCCACTCGTTGTAATAATTCGATTTCTCGTAAACTTTCATTCCAAATCGGTTGAATATGCTCAGATGCTTTACTTCTAAAAGTCTTAAGTCAAAAAAGTCATTCAGGTTATCATCGTTTACAGAAATTCCTTTTTGGATGCCACAGAAATCATTATCAATGGTAACTGATTTATTTTTAGTACACTCGTTGTCATTAGTAACAGAAATATCAAAAACAAATGGCATCTGTGGCGCTGACAATGATTTGTGATATGCTGTTACGTTTAATATCGGACCATTTCCTATTGTAACTCCATTGCTACTCCAAACTACTGAAGAAGCTGCCAAATCAAAACTCTGATTTAATGGGAATACTTCCAAAAAGAAGTTACCATCCTTACAATAACCTTTGTAATCAAAATCGAAATCATTATAAACAGCAACAGTTGATGAAGTGCCGTTAGCACATTCTCCAACATCTGGTGTGAAATTATAAACGGTGGTTTGTGTATTATTGATTTGTGGCAACCAGCTACCATGGATTCCATTATTTGAAATTAACGGAAGACTGAAGCTTTCACCATAACAAATGGTGCCAAATGAAGGAAAGATTGGATTGATTTTTGGATTTACAGCAACGGTCATTTGGGCTGTAGTATAGCAACTTCCTACAGTTGGACTGAACGTATAAAGTGTAGTCGCAGCATTGTTTGCAGCAGGCGACCAGATACCTACAACGGCATTATCAGAAGTTGTCGGCAAAGTTAACGCTGAACCTTCACAAATAGGAGGAATTTGGGTAAATGTTGGTGTTATAAGCGTATTTACAACAACTGTCATACTGGTACTTGTAGCACATATTCCGGCTGAAGGAGTAAAATTGTAAGTTGTTGTTGCTGTATTATTAAATGCAGGCGACCAGGTTCCTGTGATTCCATTATCCGAAATATTAGGTAACGGATTCGTTGAAGTTCCCGAACATACAGCAGGTATCTGTGTAAATACAGTTGTAGTTTTAGGTGTTACATTTACTGTCATTTGCCCTACATTAAGACAAGTTCCGGCATTAGGAGTGAAAGTATAGGCTGTAGTGGCACTATTATTAACCGCTGGTGACCAAGTCCCGTCTATTCCTTGGGATGAAACTGCCGGTAATACCAAAGCATCACCTTCACAAATCGGGGCAATCTGAGTAAAGGTTGGAGTTGTCCCCGGAGGCAGCACCGTAATCGTCATTGTAGTTGAAACACCGCAGGTTGAAGAAGTTGGCGTAAATGTATATTGTGTTGTTGCCATATTATTCAATGCCGGAGACCAGGTTCCCGAAATTCCGTTTAAAGAAGTTGTTGGCAAAGGATTTAGAGTTTGTCCCTGACAGATGGCCGATACCTGATTGAATGTTGGCGTTGCAGAAGAACCGGAAAGCGTTATGGTTTGTGAAACTGAAAGATTATTAGAGCAGGACCCATTTCCACCCAAAACATAAACAAGGCTGATGGTTTGATCTACAGTTGGCGCATTTACTGTAACTGTTACAGTTCCTGTTGGACTGATTGTAATCGTTTGTGTAGCTCCGGAATTTATTTTGTAGCTGACAATATCTCCCGGAGTCCCCGTAATAGTAAAAACAGCATTCTGACCCGGACATATAGGAGCATTGGTAGTTACTACCGGCTGGGTGCAAAGTGTCCCGCAGACAAAAACTATAGGCGGAGTAATGAAATCATAGGATTGTTGAATTCCGCTTTGGGAAGTACCATCTCCCATAGAACCGTTTACACGGTGTCCTACATAGCCATACCTTGGTGAACCCTGTTTAATTAAAGCGCAGGTATGTCCTCCTACTTCTGCATAAGTGATGACATCCGTTCCCGTAACACCCGTTGGAAGAGCAGGATTGTTAACTCCACCATCGATTGTTCTTCCAATCATATATGAAGCATTAGCTCCTGCTGTGTACAAAATACCCCCCGCTTTTATGATAGCAACTCCCGGAAAGTTTGGATCATGTTCGTTAGCCGAAATCCATGCTGCATCAGTAATAACTGAAGCGTCCGGATTTTTGGCATTTACCCAACTTAATCGATTTACAGTTGTTCTGTCTCCTAACTGTCCATAATTATTATAACCTAATGAATACACCTTTTTGTCTGTTCCTAAAATATAATATGACACATTAGAATAACCATCTGCAGTGGCCTGTATGGATTTAACTCCCGGTAAACCAGCGGGTAAAGTCATTTGGGTAGCATAATTGATTATGGAAGAAGCTGTACCATTTCCTAAAAAACATTTTCCTCCCCAAGTCCAGATACTTCCGTCTGCTTTTAGTGCGAACCCCAAATTAGTACTTCCACGCGCTACAATAACATTGGTCAAAGGCTGCGTAGCACTTTGCATAACTTTTGACCAGTATAATGAGTCACCGTTACCTCCATCTCCTCTAACCTCATCATTTTGGGACAATACATAGACTTCTCCTGAACATGTAGTAATTATAATCGTAAAATTGGTTACAAAAAGCATTTTCACATCGGCAGGAGATACATTCAATGGCAATCCATCGGCTTTGCCATTTACTGTTACTTTTCTGAAAAACGAACTGGTCGTAAGCCCTGAATCCAAAACAGCTCCTTCACTTCCCGAAACAAATAATCCGGTAGAGGTTAGCACTACTAATTGGACATATTCCAAATAATCCGAACCAATTCCCATTTTGTAAATAGTACCGGTTAACTGGGGATAGTTTGTTGCGTTTACACTCAATGGCGAAAGAACATCAGCGGCTCCGCTGTTGCTCATATATTCTCCCCAAACTTTCCAGCTTCCATTAGGTTCCCTTATGAATGTTGAATGGAATCCTGAACCCATATTATCGTAAGCTATGCTAGCTGCGTCATCATTAGAATAAAGCCCCGCATTACTGTTACATATTTCAGAATCACCACATTGAGCGTATGTCACACCATTAATCAAAAAAACTAATGCCAATAATTTAAATATCTTTCTCATAATTAGTCTTTTATTGGGGTTGATAATGCAACTGAATGCACTGTTTTGTTGGCATCAATAAAATCAAACATGAGATAGGAGTTTTCAGTAACGACTCCATGTAAGGAATACTTCAGGATATGAACACCAATGGGCAGTTCTTCTGTATTTTTATCCAAAGTGGCTACAATATTGGTTCCAATACCTGCAGTATTTACAGGAGTAAAATCCAATGAAACCGGCAGATTATCATAAGTCTCAATTTTAACCGGAATACTAACTGTAATTTTTGAAGTTTCTACATTTTTATGAATTGGTTCGGAAAAAGCGATATTTTTTTCGTCAAAAGTCATTCTTATCCGGCTCACAATAACTGTAAGCTCCTGTTCTTTTTCATCATGCTCACAAGAAGCTGTTTTAGCTTTGATATGCTGTTTAATCTTAATCTTATATTTCCCCGGTCTTTCAAATATGAATTTGTTGATTTGTTCTCCCTTCAGATGTGCATTTAATTGTACTCCGCTTATAAAAAACTCGGTATTATTTTTAACTCTGGGAAGATGAATACTTTGATTATAGGAAATTTTTATTTCGCTTTGGCAAAAAGCGGCATTGATGAATAACAGCAATAGCAGCTGAAAAAAGGGAGACTTCATAAAGTTTAAGTATTGGTTTTGAATCGCTTAAAGTTGACAAGAACCAAATATATATTTTTTTTTAACATAACGTAAGATATAAGGCATATATTTGATAATTAAATAAAAAAGTATGAGCTTATTTTTTGTCATAAGAGAACCCAAAATAAAGAAAGATAAGAATCCTTTGCTATTATTACTGCATGGCTATGGGAGCAACGAAGAAGATTTATTTTCTTTCGCTTCTGAACTGCCTGAAGATTATTTTGTAGTTTCAGCCAGAGCGCCATTTGATATGATGTATGGCAGTTATGCATGGTATGCTATAAATTTTGATGCCGATGAAAATAAGTTTTCTGATATCACACAAGCCCGGGCTTCACGTGATATTATTGCAGGTTTGATTGACGAATTAGTTACTGCCTACCCTATTGACGCCCATAATGTAACGCTTATTGGATTTAGCCAAGGCTGTATTCTGAGTTATGCTGTTGCTCTATCCTATCCAGAAAAAGTACAGCGTATAGTTGCGATGAGTGGTTACCTGAATACTGAAATTGCCGTGGATGATTTTGCTTCAAATGATTTCAGTGGGCTGAAAATTTTTGCATCACATGGAACTGTCGATCAGGTTATTCCTGTAGAATGGGCGCGTAAATCAATTCCGGTTCTTGAAAATCTGGGTATAGAAGTGCTTTACAAAGAATATCCGGTTGGTCACGGTGTAGCTCCACAAAACTTTTTCGATTTTAAAAACTGGCTTTTGCAATCATAAAAAAACCTTGATATTCAAGGCTTTATTTTTATTGTTCTTCGGTATCGCTGTTAATGGATTTTTGTCCAATTTCACCATCTCCGCTAAACTTAGTTTCGCTTCCTTTTTTAAGCACATATCCTTTATCCTGAATTAACTGCCAGTCATTCAGAATCCAAGGCTTATCTTTAGCAGCTCTATTCAATACTATTGATGTAGTATCTTTTGGAAGGAAAATCTCGGCTTTACTTGCATCTTCATTGAATAAAATGTAAGCACTTAAAGTTTCATCTTCATTGTTAGGCTTGTCAACCGGATTCAGTTGAATACCCGAAAATCCTTTAACACACTCTTTGTTGACTTTTGACCATACATAGCCTGCTGATGCCAGGCATCCATTTTCATCTTTGTCATTTACCACAGAATCTTTAGCAGTAGCTGCGTTTTTAACTTCATCTGTATTTTCTGATTGATCCATGTACTTGCAGGAGCACAAAAGCAATGAGACAAATAGAATGGCTGTTATTTTTTTCATTTTGACAGATAGTTGTTAGTTTAGTGATGCAGGGTAAAGATACGAATTCATTATTTCAAATGAAACTGCTCCTTTGTCATCAACAAAATATTTTAAAAGAACCTCTCCCCAAAGTTGTCCGTTACTATAGTTGGCAATGATCCAGCGATGATTAATGATTTTTATACTGTTGATGATATACTTCTGTTCCCCCATTTTAGGCTGATCTGTATATTTATTTCCCTCAGGGTTATCATTATAGGATAAAAGAGCCTGTTTTACTTTTTCTTCAAATTGAGAAACATCTTTTACCTGATAGCTCTCAAATAAATAATTTTGTGCCCGGTCATTATTATCCAGAGAAAATACATCAGCATCAGTAGTAA
This sequence comes from uncultured Flavobacterium sp., assembly GCA_945957245.1. Taxonomy (GTDB): domain Bacteria; phylum Bacteroidota; class Bacteroidia; order Flavobacteriales; family Flavobacteriaceae; genus Flavobacterium. The sequence goes on from CAMFLD010000022.1 coordinate 8,060, forward strand.
TATTACCTTCAGGGGCTTTATTTTCAGTAGTAGCTGTTGCAGATTCCTTAACTGCTTTTTGTTCGGCTGCTTCTTTGGATGTGAAATACTTATAAGTAAAAACATTCATCACAACGGCAAGGATGAACAGATAAAGGAATAATTGTTTTTTCATTTTTTAAATTGTAATTGTTAAATTATCGTAGGCCAGAAAAACATTTTCAGGAAGACGTTGCTGAACTTCTTCATGGAATCCGAGCCAATGACTTATATGCGTCAGGTAAGCTCTTTCCGGCTGAACCAAATGTATGAAATCTAAAGCATCCTGCAAACTAAAATGTGAATGATGCGGCTCTTCACGCAATGCATTAACTACCAATACCTTTACTCCTCTTAGCTTTTCGGTCTCTTCTTCTGATATGCTTTTTACATCGGTCAGATAGGCAAAGTCCTGAATCCGGTATCCAAATATTTCCAGATGGGCATGATCAACTTCAATTGGTATTATGGGAGTTTGTCCTATAATAAAAGGCTCATTTCTTTTGACAACAAAACTCTTTACACCGGGAGCTCCGGGGTATTTATTCTCAGCTTCAAAAATATAATCAAATCTTTTTTTCAGGTTTTCAAGTACCCGTTGATGTCCATAAACCGGAATATCATTCTTCTGTCTAAAGAAAAACGGACGTATATCATCCAATCCTGCGGTATGATCCGCATGTTCATGGGTAAAAAGTATCGCATCAAGTTTGGTGCAGCCTGAAGTAAGCATTTGCTGTCTGAAATCGGGACCACAGTCAATAACTATGGAATTATTTTCCCATGTTATCCATACCGACACACGTAATCGTTTGTCTTTTAAATCCTTGCTTAAACAAACCGGATGTTCACTCCCTATCACGGGTATACCTTGAGAAGTTCCGGTTCCAAGAAAATAAATCTGCATCATAGCACGGTTTTTGATATAACTTTTTTGACTACTTGTAAAAGTATTTTTTTTAACCTAAAGAATTACAAAAATAGCAGTAAATTCTCTTTTATGAAAATAGGTATTTTAGTAACTTTGCAACGTATACAAATATTTTATGGGAACATCTGAAACAGATATTAAAATAAAAGGTGACAGAGCTATTGAGCAGATTCCTTCCTTGAAGGACAAAGCGCTGCGCATCAACTTAAATGAAAATATCTACGGTACTTTTGCTGAAATTGGAGCTGGACAGGAAACGGTAAGACATTTTTTCAGGTCTGGTGGTTCATCCGGAACCATTGCAAAAGCTATGTCTGCTTATGACAAAGATTTTAGTGACGCTATTTATGGAGTAGAAGATGACGGAAGGTATGTAACCGAAAGCCGTTTGAAAAACATGCTTACGCATGAAGTGGAACTGATTGAAAAGCGATTGAGCCGTGATAAACATCCTAACAAACTGTTTTTTAGTTATGCCAATACCGTTTCAACCATTGATTTTGCTAAACAGTTTAAAGGCCATGGCTGGGTTGGAATCAAATATCAGGTAGAAGCTGATGAGGAATACAACGAAATCATCCTGCACATCCGTTTTAAAGAAAATGATGCCCGCTTACAACAGGAAACCCTTGGCGTACTTGGAGTTAATTTGATTTATGGTGCATTTTATAAATACAATGACCCTAAAAAGTTATTACGTTATTTATACGATCACTTGGATAAAGACCAATTGGAAATTGACACCATCAACTTCTCCGGACCTCGTTTTGCCAATGTTGACAACAGGTTAATGAGTCTTCAGTTGGTTAAAAATGGAATGACCGATGCCGTGATGTTTGGTCCTGATGGTCAAAATATTTTACCGGCAGCTATTCTTTACAAAAAGAATATTCTGGCATTGAGAGGAAGTTTCCGTCCTGTAACACAGGTAAATATTGACATGTATGAGAAATCATTAAAAATGTTCCTCGAGGAAAGTAAAGTTGAAAAAGACAATACCTTGGTAGTTTTTGAGATTACGTTATCCAATCTTCGTTCTGAAGGTGAAATCGATGAACGGGATTTCATGGACAGAGCTGAACTTCTTTGCTCATTGGGACAGACCGTAATGATTTCGAATTTCCAGGAATACTACAAAGTGGTAGAATACTTTGCAAGCTATACAAAAGCCCGTATGGGATTAGCCATGGGAGTAAACAATCTGGTAGATATTTTTGATGAGAAATATTACCGTCATTTGAGTGGTGGTATCCTGGAAGCTTTTGGAAAATTATTCTACCGTGATTTAAAAGTCTTCCTATATCCAATGGAAGGTGAAAACGGAGAAATTATTACTTCTCAAAACCTGAAAGTACATCCAAGGATGAAGGAATTGTACAAATTCTTCGCTTACAATGGAAAAGTGGTTGATATTACCGATTTTGACAAAGGCCATTTAAAAATATTCTCCCGTGAAGTATTGAAAATGATTAATGAAGGAATACCGGGATGGGAAAAATTGCTGCCAGAAGGAATCGCAGAACTTATAAAAAGACATCAATTATTTGGTTACGATCCGAATAAAGTCTTAGAGAAAATTTAACAAATTATATAAATACAAAAAACCAGATTGTTCTAACAGTCTGGTTTTTTAATTTAGTGTTACTAAATAAATTAACAATACCATCTAATTAATTTCACAAATACAGATTCCGAAAGGTTATTGTTACAAACATTGGTTTTATTTCATTCTTTAATTACTTTCAGAGTTTTTAAATCATTCCCCTGACACAACTTTATATAGTAAACACCTGCTGAGTAAAGACTGCCAATTTTTATATTTGGAATTTCACTCGGCTCAACATCCAAAAACCAGTATAGTTAATGTAATTTTTTTCACCTTATTTATTTTTTATGATTTTAAAAACTTTATTGCTTCCACCTTCCGACCTTATTTTAATTAGGTAAACTCCATTGGGATAATTTTGGAAAGAAATAAAACCTCCAGTTTGTTCATTTTTGTAAAGCAATTGTCCATTTAGTGTAAAAATTTCAACAGTTTGAATAACTTCATCTGATACTATTTGGACAAAATCAGTAGTTGGATTAGGATAAACTTTTAAATAAGAACTATCAGCCATCGGATTGGAAATCCCCAACGGATCCGAAAGCAATTTTACAATCCAGTAATCATCATCGTTTTGGGTTCCGCCTCTTTCGGAATTAGCCAATTTACCTTGCCCGGGGTGGACTGCTTTACCTGCAATAATATAACCGCCATCTGCTGTTTGTTTTATATCATTAGCGTATTCATAACCATTACCGCCCAAAGCCAGCTGCCACTGAAGAATACCTGTAGCATTTAACTTAGTTGCCCAATAATCTGATGCACCATGAAAATCGGTTACATCTCCATCAGAAGAGCTGGTTGAACCTATCATAATATAACCTCCATCACTGGTTTTTTGTATACCTGAAGTAAATTCATCTGCAAAACCGCCAAGACAATTCTGCCATTGGATTACACCATTAGAATTTAGAGCCAAAATCCAAAAATCACTATAAGCTGTATTAATGCCATGATGCCCCGAAACATCTCCATCATTCGATTGAGTTGCAGCACCAATAATATAATTGCCATCCAACGATTCCACAACTGATTGAGCTCTGTCAGAATTGGAACCTCCAAGGGATTTCTGCCAAATCAGATTACCTGTTCCATTTACTTTAATTACCCAGGCATCAGCGCTCGAACTATTATGATTCCCTACAACATCACCATCAGTTGACCAGGTTTCGCCTACGGCAATAAAGTTTCCATCTGAAGTTTCGATAATGCTATTGGCTGTTTCATCTGCAAAGCCTCCAAAGCATTTTTGCCATTGGAGTATTCCTGTCGCATTAATCTTTACCATCCAAAAATCAGCCGGACCATTTGCTGAATGATTTCCGGAGACATCAATATCATTGGAACTTGTATATCCTAAAAAAACATAATCTCCTGCGCTGGTTTGCACAATACTTCGGGCACTGTCATTCCAGGTTCCTCCATAGTTTTTTTGCCATTGTATTGTTCCGTCGTTACTCAGTTTTACTATCCAGCAATCAGCCCCTCCATAATTACTGGTACTATCACCGTCATTTGAATTGGTTTCACCTGCAAAAATATACCCTCCATCACTGGTAGGTATCAACGAAGAAACAGTATCGTCCGAAGTTCCGCCATAGGTTTTCTGCCACTGAATTACACCGAGTGCATCGATTTTGGTAATCCATACATCCTGATAACCATGATTAGGCCCTACATCTCCATCGCTCGAATTACTATTTCCAGCCATAATATAACCTCCATCAGCTGTTTGGATTATTGAGGAAACGATATCAAAACCACTACCTCCATAATAATGTTCCCATTGTACTCCGGGGGGCTGCGCATTTGCCGTAATACATATCAAAATAAGAAAGCCAATTAACATAAGTAACGCCTCAAGTGATTGATTCTTTTTCATAGTGCTTTATAATTTGATTATTTTAGATGTTTTGCTACCTCCTGCTACAGACATCATTTTTAGAAGATATACTCCTTTGGGGTATTCTTTCATGGAAATCATTTCTTCTGTTTTTTCAGTTCCGAAAAGCAGTTGACCATTTAACCCGAAGATTTGAACTGACTGCAATTTTTCTTCCGAAGCTATCCGGATGAAATCGGTAGTTGGATTAGGATAAATTTTAAAGGATATGTTCGTAGCGATATCAGGAATTGAAAGCGTTGATAAGTCAACTATTTTCAATACATTATTTCCTGTATCTGCAACAAACAGTTTGCTCCCGTCGGCATTAAGACAAACTCCTTCAGGCTTATTGAAACCACTGCCAATGGTTATAATATTAGTTCCATCGAGATTCATTCTTTTGACAGCATTATTACCGGTATCGGCAATGTAGAGATAGTCTCCGCTAACGACTACACAACTAGGCAGCAGAAATCCCGTTCCTATGCCTGTCGTAGTATTGTTTGAAGTAATCCTTTTGATATTGTTATCGATATAATCTGCCACATAAAAATTACCATTGGCATCCATATCAAATGTTCTTGCATTTACAAGTCCGCTCCCAATATTACTATAAACCCAGGCCGATTGAACAAAACTGAAATACCTGCTTTTCAAAGACGGACTGTCAGTCAGACTGTAAAAATCTTTGATCCCATTACTCCTTGCAAAATAAGGTGAGGTCAAACCTGTAATAGCATCTGTATAAGAAGTTCCGTCAAAGCTGATATTCTTTATCGAATTATTGGTTCTGTCTGCAACATATAAGTAATTGTTAGGGGTAATCGATAAGCCTCCTGCCAGAACATTGGTAGTAAGATAGATATTTGAAATATTGAAATTGGATCCGTTTATTTTTTTTATGGCTTTGTATCCTGTAGTTACATCAACGTCATTTACAAAAATCGAATTGCTTACCGGATCATAAGCAATTCCTGCCGGGGCTGTAAATTTGCTGCTGCGTTCTTTCACCACATTGTCTGGATATAAAAGTGTTTTTATGCTGATTGCTTGTGAATTAATGTATTGATAAACACAATGAGCCTGATGTAAATTTTTACCAACAAGTTTTCTGGTTATTCCGTTGTTGCCGTTGGTAGGTATAGTAATTAATAAATTAGTAATAAGTGTCCCATTCCCATTTTTATAGAGATTTATCAAATCATTGTTTTGATATAGATTGTTCCTGGGACCCGAAGCAATCAAACCAAAACCAGGTGTATAATCTATTCCCGAAACATACTGCAGCCCCGAATCCCAATTTTCATAAGTTGATCCATTGCTACTCATTTTCATTATCTGAGGGACATTACCCAGCAAAAAAAATAATTCCCCTGATGCGGTATTAACCGCAAAGTCTGAAGCATTAGCAAGAACATCATTGAAAGTATATCCCAATTGATTTCCTGCAAAATCCAATTTAAACAAGAACCCGTAGGTAAGATAATAGAGATTGGTGCCATATATCTTCAATTCTTTGATGGCACTGTTCATGGTAGCTAAAACTGTCGCATTGGTACCATCATTATTCATTTTGTAGATTTTGTTATTTATTCCATTATCAGAAAAAGTTACGTATATCTTTCCGCTGCCATCAACAGCAATCGCATTAGGTTTTCCAAT
>CAMFLD010000023.1 GCA_945957245.1 uncultured Flavobacterium sp.
TAGAAATGAATCAGAATGTCCGTGATAACAACCGGCAAACTTTATAATTTTATCTTTACCTGTAAATCCTCTTGCGAGTCTGATGGCGCTCATACAGGCTTCAGTTCCTGAGTTTACAAAACGTATCTTATCAATATTGGGAACCATAGATAGGGCTAGTTCCGCTATTTTTGTTTCCATTTCAGTAGGCATCCCAAAAGAAGTTCCTTTTTGGGCTTTATCGATAATAGCATCAACTACAGGCTGATAAGCATGCCCGAGTATCATTGGGCCCCACGAATTGATATAATCAATCAATCGGTTCCCATCTTCATCATAAAGGTAAGCACCTTTAGCACTTTTGGCAAAAATTGGAGTTCCGCCAACTCCCTTAAACGCACGAACAGGCGAATTAACTCCGCCTGGTATTACTTTTTCTGCTTCAGCAAAAAGCTGACTGCTTCTTTGATAAATCATTATAAATTAAAATTATTTTAAAATTATTTGACAATAATACTTTGTCCAAGTGAAATCTTATTGTCGGTCAAATTATTCTTTTTCTTTAATTCTTCTACTGATATATTAAATCTTTTAGAAATAGAATAGAGTGAATCCCCTTTAACAACGGTATATTTCTGAACATTTTCAGTATAAGCAATGGGTTTGGACGCCACAACCGGAACATAATCCTTGCCTAATACTTCAGCATCAAATTTACCCAACTGGTAACGCTCAATCAACCCAATTAATTTATCAGGATATTGCCTGTCAGTTGCATAACCTGCAGCTTTGAGACCGTAAGCCCAGCTTTTGTAATCATCCTTTTGGAATTCAAAAAGTTCAGCATAGCGGGGACGGCTTGTTAGAAAATAAGAATGGTCTCTAAACGACTGTGCCGGTTCATCATATTTCCTAAAACATTCATTTTCTTCATCATCAGTATACCTGATGCTTGGACCTGTCCATTCTTTATGGCATTTTATCCCAAAGTGATTATTCGCCTGAACACTTAGAGGGCCTGTTCCTGCTCCTGATTCCAATATTGCCTGACCTAATGTAATACTTGCAGGAATTCCGGTTCTAACCATATTATCTTTGGCTACATCCTTATATTTTTCAATATAAGCCAAGACCATTTGCGTCGTAACCTTTACCCTTGTAGTGGCTTCCAGTATCTCAGTTGCATTTGAATAATTGTTCTGATTAGCCGAAGCTACTACCGGTGAATCAATTTTGGTCACCGCAATTGGATTCTTTTTTGTAGCTGGTCTGTAAATTGGCTTCTTTACCCTTTGTGCAACAGGCATATTTGAGTTTTTTCTCGGATCGGGCTTAGATGTCCTTACCACAGAACGGTTTGCATTACACGAAGCCACAAAAACCACAAGTAGCAATAAACTGAATTTCTTAATCATTGACATTGATTTCTAATAGTTTTTTTTGTTTCAACAATTTGTTCATTCCTGCAATCCCCTGCAATCCTCCGGTATGAATCATCAGGATTTTTGAGTTGTCGGGAAAGTATTTTTTTTCTATTAAATCTATAACGGCAAAAACCATCTTTCCTGTATAAACCGGGTCTAAAATAATTTTATGTTTTTTATAAAAATCATTTATAAACCTTATTAGCTCTTCGGAAACCTTACCATATCCGCCAAAATGATAATCGGTAATCAAATCCCAATTATCACGCTTGGCAAAGCTACAAATATCTTGCCGTAAAAAGTCACCCTTTAACGCAGGAAAACCCAAAACTTGTTGACTAGGTTTTGAACAATTTATTATACCCGAAATTGTTCCTCCGGTACCAACAGCACAGCAGATATAATCAAAATCTGCCTCATTTTCCGACAGTATTTCTTCGCATCCTTTAACGGCAAGTTCATTGGTTCCACCTTCAGGAATAAGGTAAAAATCACCAAATTTTTGCTTGATTTCCCCAATAAAAAGGGGATTAGCTTTATGCCGATAACTTTCACGAGTCACAAATTCGAAATCCATTCCAAATTCCTGTGCCCTTTGTAATGTTGGGTTTTCGTCAATCTTAAATCGTAGCTCTTCGCCTCGGATAATCCCTATAGTTTTAAATCCGAATTCATTTCCTGCTGCAGCTACCGCCAGAATATGGTTGGAAAAAGCTCCTCCAAAAGTCAGTAAGGTAGTTTTATTTTCTTTTTTGGCCTGCGCCAAATTATATTTAAGCTTCCTGAATTTGTTTCCGGAAATGTAAGGATGCAGTAAGTCTTCGCGCTTAATATAGAGCGAAACTGGGTGGTTTTCAAGTATAACTTGCTGGTTAATGCTTTCTGAAAAATCCATTCTCCAAAAGTAAATCATCGAATTTATATGACATAAAAAAAGCGATTATAAATCGCTTTTAGTCTTATTTTGATGAAATTATAATCTTCTGCCCGATGCTCTGCCCATCACTCGATTCAACCTTAACAAGGTAAACGGCTTCAGCATAAGAGGCGGTAGAGAATTCGTAACTGTTTTTAGCTCCTAATTTTGTTTTGCTGAATAACATTTTTCCGGCTAAATCGAATAAAGAAACCTCTTTGATATCAATTCCATTCGGATTCAAAACACTTAGCTGATGACTGCCATTATCCTGAACAATAGTTATATTATTTTTAATCTGATCCGCAACAGATAATGAAGAAGATGCATCTCTAAAGGTGATCTCAAATCGATTGGTGTAATTACCTGCCGGCAATGTTATTTCAAAACTACCATTTTTGATATCATGGTATATTCCGGTTGCTCCATCGTAAAGATAGATATTATTCGCTCCTGTGAAGTTTATAATATTACCAACATATACCTTAAAAGTGGACTGATCTCCTGACTTTAAGGAAAAAGGGATACGTTTAGTAATATCAAACGGAAGGGTCGTGATTACAAAGTTTCTGTTATCCCCAGCTAAAGAAAAATAGGAATCATTAGCCAGATTTGTCTGGAAAGAAGCTACATCCATAACATCATCAAATCCATCTGTAGTATTTGGATTGAATGCCATGGTTATCTCTTTGGTGTACAAACCATTGAAAACAGTATGGATTTTAATTTGCGGCGTCGGTGCCATTGAAAACTTAGTATAATCTACATTGGCAACATTAGGTATTGCATCCCAATTACGTACACCTGTAACTCCCGAAGTAGCGGATATTCTTTCAAACTGGGAATTATTAGCAACACCTTCTTTAACAAAAGCCCTATAACTATTTTTCATTTGGGCATTTCCGTTCACTTTTCCCTGAACCATAAAACCTTGTCCTACAGGAGAAAACATCCTTTTATAAGTTGAACCAGAACTGGATCCGGTGGTATTCAGTGAACCGTCAATATTAAAGGTATTCCAAGTAGCACTATTGTAAGTTCCGGGACTGAAAGCATTGGTATTATTGGGAGTATAATAACCATATCCTCCTATGTACTGAACTAAAACATGCGAAGTTGCAGGCTTTTGATGTTCCCAAAAATAAGCATTTCCATTAATGACATTTGTTGCACCACCTGAAGACACTGCTCCGGTAGTATAGTTTACAACATAACCACTATTTTCTAATAAAAATAAATTCAGATTGATTGCTGAGGAATAAGGGTTACCGGTCAATGTACTGTTGGGATACTGATCGGCAACCGTTGGTGCCGCCACAGATATATTGATGGTTCCTTCATTAGGCTTACCTCTGAAATCATATCGCTGATAATCATTCAGCCCTCCTGAACCGGACGGATTGTTAACAGTAGTTTCGCCAACATTTGAAGTATCATCACCATATACCCCTTTCATAGTATATCCCAATCCACTGGCTACAGAGCCCGATTCTCCAACATAAACCCAATTGGAGTAATTGTTGGCTGCGGTAAATTTGTAAATCCAGCGGTTTGAAATTGTAAGTGAAGAGTTGGTTGCACTGCCATCCACACCTGAAATAAAGGTTGGCAACTGCATTCCAATGTTGCTTATGGGTCTTTTGATTACCTGATTCAGTACAAAACTATTATTACCAGCCCCTGCTGCCGGGACTCCAACAGGCGAACACCAATAATTATAACCATAATTATTGGCAGTACCTTCCTGAAAAACAGAAAGATAACCAATACCGCGATTTACTCCTCCCGTAGCAGTGCTCCCTTGTAATAACTGACCTTCATTTCTGAGGTATATGTTACTGTTTGCTGTATTCAATTCAACATAATCTTTAACAAAAATCATAGATCCTTTGTTAAAAATATAAGCATCCTTAACATACAACTGTGAGAAAGCGTAGCAAGAAGAGAAAATGGCGCAAAAAAATAGTAGCGTTTTTTTCATAGATATTAGGGTTTGTAAAACAAAATTACAATTATTTTTTTTATCTCACTCATTTTCAATAAAACTAAAGCAACTTTTAGTAAGAAAAGTACATTTTCACTATAAACAAATATGTTGATTACTGTTCTCCGTTTTCATGTTTATCCGAAAAATATGCCTGCATAGTTAATTTTTCTAAAAAAACGCAACTTACTTATAGCTAATGAATTTAATTAATTTTAAGTAGGAATAATTATCTGAAAGATTGTTAAGCATAATTATAAAATCCTACATAAAAACATGCACTTTGCCGATTATATAGGTATTACAACTATAATATTGGGAGGTTTTTTTTCAATAATATAATTTTATTAACAAATGAACTCAAAATACTTTTTTTCCGTAAATGTTATTACTGGTTTAGTGTCAGAGTTTTGCCCTAAAAAGATGATTTATGAAAAAGAACTACACCCAAAAAATAACAGGTAAGATACTTACTACGACGCTTAGGAAAACCTCCAGGCAATTCAAAAATTTAATATTACTACTTTTCGTTTTTCTCGGATCTTATAGTGTTTACAGCCAAGTTACTTACACTTCAGGATCAGGAAATTTTATAGTCCCATGTGATGTAACCTCAATTACCGTACAAATCTGGGGCGGCGGCGGTGCCGGTGGCGGTGGAAACAGCAATAACAATGGTGGTTCCGGTGGTGGAGCCGGGGGTTATTCGACTGCAACACTAACAGTAACGGCGGGAAGTACAATAGCTTATTCCGTTGGTACTGGCGGGACAGGAAGCAACAATGCAGGAACTAGTGGAACTGCAACAACATTTGGAACACTAACTGCAAACGGAGGCACAGGTGGAGGCGCAAATCAGGGAGCCATCGGAATCGGTGGTACTGCGACAGGAGGAACAACAAATACAGCCGGAAACAACGGTAGCCTTGGAACTTCATCTACAGGTGCTGCAGGAGGGAATGCAAATGGAGGCGGTGGTGCCGGTGGTGCTTCAAGAAACACAGCAGGAGCCGGAAATGCAGGAACAACACCCGGTGGCGGTGGCGGTGGCGGATATAGAACTACTGGTACGAGCAGAGCTGGAGGAGATGGCGCAAGGGGAGAAATACGAATTACTTATACTTCATCCTTTTCAACATACTGTCTTCCAACATTTACGGATAATGTAGAACCTATCACCAATGTAACTTTTTCCGGAATAAACAATACTACATCAGCCACAACTGGGGGCACTTCGTATCTTGAAAGTTTTTGTAGTGTAGCAACTGTCCAACAGGGGTTAACAATTCCTATTTCTGTAAAAGGGAATACTGATGGTTCCTTTACCGATTATGTAAGATTATATGTAGACTGGAACAAAAACGGAACGTTTGGTGACGTCGCTAATGAAATATACGATTTAGGAACAATATACAATTCTACAGGTGTTGATGCAGTGGTCTTATCCACATCGATAACTGTTCCCGCAACCGCAACCTTAGGATTAACCAGAATGCGGGTTATGAAACGATTCAATGGTTATCCTACCGGACCTTGTCAAACTGGAGCAGGGTACGGACAGGCCGAAGATTATAGTGTTAATGTTATAGCTCCTCCCCCATGTACTACACCTACAGCACAACCTACAGCATTAGTATTGTCATCAGTAACCAGCACTTCAACAAATGGTGCTTTTACAGCAGCCAGTCCGGCTCCAAGTGGATATTTAATCGTAAGAAGTACTAGTCTTACTCCGCCAGTACCGGTAAATGGTACAACTTATGCTGTTGGTTCAACAGCCTTAGGTGCCGGAACTTATGTTATTCAAGGTAGTGCTGTAACAAGTAATGCTGTTTCATTCAGCAGTACTGGATTAACCTCAAACACAAGATACTATTACTATATATTTTCCTATAATAATTCATGTACTGGAGCACCGTATTATTTGACATTGAGTCCTTTAAGCGGCAATGCAATTACTTGCCCTACTGCCCCTACAGTACCCGTTAACTCATCAATAACCACTAATAGCTTTACTGTTTCATGGACAGCTTCTCCTGCAGGTGGAAGTGCGGCAACAATAAATTATACCTTAGAAGTTTACACTGATGCTGGTTTTACAACACCGATTGCAGGTTCTCCTTTTAATGCCGGAACATCTGTTACTTATAATTTGACCGGATTAAGCATTGGTACAACTTATTATTACAGAATCAAAGCCAACAACGGAAGTTGTGACAGCTCTTATCTAACAGGTTCAGGTGCTACTACATGCGCTACACCTGCATCACAACCTACAAGCTTAAGTTTGTCAACTATTACAAGTACTTCCATCAACGGATCATTTACAGCTGCCTCACCAGCTCCCAATGGTTATCTGATTGTCAGGAGTTCAAGTGCAACTGCACCTACTCTAACAAATGGAACCACCTATGCCGTAGGATATACCGGTTTAACCCCGGGAACTACTTATGTAGTGCAGGGAAGTGCTGTTACCAGCAATGCAACATCATTTTCAGATACAGGATTAATAAGTAATACAAGATATTACTATTACATTTTTTCATACAATAATAGTTGTAACGGTGCTCCCTATTACTTAACAGCTTCTCCTCTAACCCAAAACAATGTTACTTGTGCCGCTCCACCAACTTCTGCAGTAAACTCGGGAATTACTACTTCTGGCTATACAATTAGCTGGACTGCTTCTGTAGCAGGGGGAGGTGTCGGAGCCATAAGTTATACTTTAGAAATTTTTAGTGATTCAGGATATTCCACACCTATTGCCGGCTCACCTTTTTCTTTAGGAGCTGCTACAACTTACACTGCATCAGGATTAGCCGGAGGTACTTACTATTACAGAATCAAAGCTTCCAATGGATTTTGCAGTAGTTCATATCTAACAGGTTCAGTTACAACTATTCCTGTAAACAATCAATGCGCTAATGCAACTCCGCTTCCTTGTGGTACTACCAATTTGGCAGGAAGCACTGTGAATGCTGCCAGTTATACTCACGGCACTGGTTGTACAATGTCAAATTATGGAGTTTGGTATACATTCACAGGAAATGGGGGGCAAAATACTATATCAGTCACAACCACCAGTTATGATGTAGAAATGGCAATAGTAAGCGGTTCATGCGGTTCTCTGACAAACGTTACTTGTCAGGATAGTGCATTATCAAACGGTACTGAAACTTATACCTTTACTGCTACTGCCGGAGTTAATTATTACGTGTATGTTGCTTATTATGCATCAGGCGGAACCACAACGGGTACCTTTACCATTTCCCGTGCCTGTATAGCACCGCTAACAAATGATGACTGCAACACTGCGATTTCATTAACTCCAACTACAACCTGTTCTTACTCCTACTATACTAACACTGGAGCGACAGCCAGTGCCGGGGTTACCGCACCTGGTTGTGCAAGCTATTCCGGCGCTGATGTTTGGTTCTCGGTTGTAGTTCCTTCTACTGGCGAAATTGATGTTGATTTGCAGACCGGATCGCTTACAGATAGTGGCATGGCATTCTATAGTGGAAGCTGTGGTTCATTAACACTTCTTGATTGTGATGATGATAGTAGTGCTAATGGGGCTATGTCTTACCTTACAAGGACTGGATTAACTCCAGGACAAACAATTTATGTTAGAGTTTGGGGATATAGCGGAGCAACAGGAACATTTGGAATTTGCGTAACTACTCCAAGTTGCCCTTCTCCTTCCGATTTATATGCTAATATCCTTTCGACAACAAGTGTTACAGTAAACTGGAATTCACCAACTCCATTACCTTCAGGAGGTTATCAATATTATATAAGTACAACAAATACTCCTCCTACCAATTCAACAACACCAACAGGTTCAACAGCTGCTGGAGTTATTAGTGTAACATTGACAGGGCTAACTCCTGGTCAAAAATATTATTTCTGGGTAAGATCCTATTGTGGTGGTTCAGATACCGGTGTTTGGTTCGGGCCGACCAATTATACTCCTTGCGCTGTTGGAAATGGTACAGGAACAACAACTTTAACCTGCCCGTCAGTTACCAGTGGCGGACTTGGATTAAGTGGAGCAGATCCTGCCCCAATGTCTTGTCAGGCTTTGACCTGTGTTGATTTGGAAGCTTCTTATTTAACCTTAAACCAACCAACAAATTACAGTGTAACTTCAATTCCATACGCTCCACCGTATCAGTTTAGCTGCTTGCAAAACCCGGTGAGTGTTAATGTAGATGATGTTTGGTCCCCTGTAATCAACCTTCCGTTTAATTTCTGTTTCTACGGAACTAATTACAATAAATGCCTTATTGGTTCCAATGGTGTAATTACATTCAACACTTCAGGAACCGGCTATACACCGGGTGGTTATTCTGGTTGGTCATTTGCCAATAATTTACCCAGCACAAGTTTATTTTTAAACACCATTTTTGGTGTTTACCAAGATATTGACCCAAGTAAGGGAGGACAAGTCGGATGGGAATTGATTACCCTTAATTCGGGCTGTAGGGCACTTGTAGCATCATGGAGTGATATTCCAATGTATTCTTCAAGTTGTAATTCACAACTTTATACCGGCATGATCGTGCTTTATGAAAACACGAATGTAATTGATGTTTATATTAAAGAAAAAAATGTATGCGGCACCTGGAACGACGGAAATGCTGTTGTGGGTATCCAAAATGCAGCGGGTAATGCTGCTGTTGTAGCTCCAAACCGAAACTCTTTAGACACTAACTGGACTGTTACCAATGAAGCCTGGAGGTTTACACCAACAGGTACATCATTAACATCATTAAAATGGTATCAGGGACTTGGAACAACCGGCCCCGTTATAGGTACTACAGATAGTATTAATGTGTGTCCAACATCTACAACAATATATACAGCCGAAGTAACCTATGCACTATGCAGTGGTACCAATTTAAAATATACCGATAATGTTGTTGTTACCGTAACCGGTACTAAAATATGGAATGGTTCTCAAAGTACCGACTGGAATACCAGCAATAACTGGACGCCAAGTGGTGTACCAACTAATGCGAACTGTGTCATAATACCTCCAACATCAAATAATCCTGTAGTTTCAAGTACTCCAAGTGCTGTTGGTTATAATCTGGCCGTATACAATAGTGCACAGCTAACGATGAACGCTGGTCAAAACATAACAATTACAGATAAAGTTACGGTGCAGCCAAGCGGTACATTTACACTGAACAATAATGCTAATCTGGTTCAGATTAATGATTCCGCAGTCAATTCAGGAAATATTGTTTATAAGAGAATTGCGCCTAATATAAAAGGTTCTGATTATGTCTACTGGTCCTCCCCGGTTGCGAACCAAAACATTGGAACCATTTACGATGGCACATTCCCTTATACTTCCGGATATAAGTATCAATGGAATACCACCTTAAATAATAATAATGGTGCAGGTGGTAATATCAGTCAGGGTAATTGGGAAGCGGCAAGCGGAATAATGACCAAGGGAAGAGGATATATTATTCGGGGTTCAAGCAGCTTCGGAATGCCAGCCAGCAATATCCCTACAACCTTTACCGGTGTCCCTTTCAATGGAGTTGTACCTTATACTGTGTTGCGAGGAAATTATACCGGAGCTCCGTACAATGGTGCCAATGGTGTTCAGATTACCAATCTTAACGACAATTACAATTTATTAGGAAACCCATATCCTTCATCCATCAACGCATTGAAATTTTTACAGACCAATGCTTACAATGCCTCCACTAACCCGACAGGGCAAATCTTAGGTAATGTAAAACTATGGACACATGGAACCGACCCACTTCAGGGAACTTCTAATCCTTTCTATGGCTCGTTCCAATATAATTATGATGCAAATGATTATCTGACGATCAATTACCTTGGATCGACTACTCCGGGAAGTGCTGATATCATCAGATCAGGTCAGGCTTTCTTTGTTCAGATGATAGATGGGGCATCCGGTTCAGGAACTGTAAACT
Source organism: uncultured Flavobacterium sp. (assembly GCA_945957245.1). GTDB lineage: Bacteria > Bacteroidota > Bacteroidia > Flavobacteriales > Flavobacteriaceae > Flavobacterium. The sequence continues at coordinate 10,267 of CAMFLD010000023.1, forward strand.
TCAATAACAGTATGCGTTATGACGGTTCCAACAACCCTTACACTAATAGCGGATTCTTTAAAAATGCCACTATAGTAAACAGTGAAATTTCCCAAGACAGACACAGGCTGTGGCTTGATCTTGTTGATGCTAATGCGCAATCTTCAGGAATCCTGGTGGGTTATGCTTCGGATGCATCTAATGATTATGACAACCTATTTGATGCGCCTACGTCCATTCCGGGAAGTATGAAACTATTCTCAACTATCGACAACAATACCAATGTATTCGAAATACAGGGAAGAGGGCTGCCATTTGATATTAATGATGAAATCCCTATAGGATTTAATGTGCCTGCACAAGGAAATTACACGTTTGCCATTGCAGCATTGGACGGATTATTCGAAAACCAGAATATTTATATTAAGGATAATTTACTCAATATAACACATGACCTTAAAGCTGCTCCGTACCATTTCACAACGGCAGCCGGAGTAACCAAAGACCGATTTAAAGTGGTATATATCGACAATACATTGTCTAACACAATCCATCCGGATTATGAAAACAGCGTATTTGTAATAACCAATACGGAAGTCACTGTCAATTCAAGCCAAATGGAAATATCATCAATTGAAGTATACAACCTATTAGGACAAAAACTAAATTATTTTGACAAAATCAATTCCACTCAAGCAGTTCTTTCAGGGTTACACAAAAACAACACTACCCTGCTGCTGAAAATAAAACTGCAGTCCGGTCAAACCGTGACCAGAAAAATTATATATTGATTTTTGCTATAGTCTATCGATTATTGCTGCAAATGTTTAAAAACAAGAGGTCTCAGCATTAAATAACTGAGATCTTTTGTTTTATTTTATAAATTTATTCTCAAAAAAAAACGAACTAATGAAAAAGATTTTATTTCTAATTTTCTTTGCATACGCTTTCGGACAAGCACAGGTAGGTGTCGGAACAACAGCACCCGGTGCCACATTTGACATTGTAGCTGCGAATCCTACAGGTACCTCAACTGCAACTGATGGTATCTTAATTCCAAGAGTAGACAGGCAAAGAGCCCAAAGCATGACAGGTATCACCACAGGAACCATGATTTATGTAAACAGCATTGCCACCGGAACTGCTTCAGGAACTACTTTGAATGTTGTTGCAGTAGGTTTTTATTATTGGGATGGCGCTGGATGGTCACCTATGAATAGTACTACCGGACAAAGTTCAGCAACTACGTTTTCAACTGCCGGTCTTACTGTAACATCGTCATTGGCTTTTACATTAATTCCCGGCATGACCACAACAGTATCAGTACCTTCTAATTCAACTGTATTAGTAACAACTGATGTAGGGATTTCAACTAATTCTTCATCCGCAACAGGCTATTCTGCTACAGATATTGCCTTAGTTGTAGATGGCTCCCTTCTGACTAATGGAGGATATCGAAGAATATACTGTGTCAATAATACATCCAATCAATTTGCAATGCAGCAGGCATCAATAAGTCAATCCCTTACCTTATCTGCAGGCAGTCATACCATTGCATTATATGCCGCTGGTGGTGGTGTTGGCAGCAGTTCAGTGGTAGGAGGATCTAACACATCGGTGCTACAGGGAGAGCTTACCGTTACCATACTAAAAAAATAAAACCTTATGAAAATCCTGTTCTTCATTTTATTAGTATCTGCTTCGATACATTCTCAAACAAAGAAAAAAGTTTTAGAAAAACATTTGACAATTAATACCGAAAGACACACTGCAATTACCAATAAACAAGCTGAAAATTCTAAAATACCATCAGAGACTAAACCTTATTTACTAAGGAAAACCGATGTGACATTGAAACAGCCTGATTCCTCTCAAATTGTGTCGGAAACCAAAAGCTATTTATTAAAGAAAACCATCCAACCTATAAAATAGATTTTAAGGATAAATATTTTAAAAAACTCCAAAAAGGCCTTTGCTTCAAATAGTAAAGGCTTTTTTCATTAGCATAAGCTTCCCGTTCAAACGAAATGTTCCTGTAAGCTGCATACCTGTTGCCATACTGAAACCACCGAACAAGAAACTCAAGTCCGTACCAAATAAAAAAAGGAATTACTAAAAGTTCCAATTGCTGCCTGACATGAATTTTTTCATGATTAATCATCAATGTATTCTCTTTCAGACTACGATTAGCCACCAAAATAAATGGGAATAAAGTAAGTCCGCTATAGCCCTTAGGAATTAAATATTTTGAAACGATTACGAACAATTTAGTATAATGCTTTAAATTTGTGCCTATGAATGAGCAAAATAATGAAAATAAATTAATCGAAGGGGAAGATTTTTATTATACCCCGGAAGGTTATAAATGTTTCACAGAAAAATACCATCTCAAGCGGGGCTATTGCTGCAAAAGTGGTTGCCGTCATTGTCCTTACGGATACGATAAAAAAACAGGAACTAATAAAAAATAGGGCGTTACCCTGCCTCGTCCAAAAACGAGGCGGGTCGGGCTGTACGCAGTACACGGTACTCGCTCCCATCCCTAACGCAAAAACAACTTACAAAGCTAAAAGCAGCCGAGTGGCAAAACAAAATATAATAGATTAAAAACCAGGCAACTTTGCAGCTATGCAACTTTGCAACTCAAAAAGATAACTAATGACTTTTCAGGAACAAATACTTCAGGGAATTCCGGCGGTTTTACCAAACCCTAAACCTTATGAAACCGCAATCAACCATGCGCCAAAACGCAAAGAAATCCTTTCAGAAGAAGAAAAGAAACTTGCATTGAGGAATGCGCTGCGCTATTTTGAGCCCCAACACCACGCTACACTTTTACCTGAATTTAAGGAAGAACTTGAAAAATACGGACGCATCTATATGTACCGCTTTCGCCCGGACTACAAAATGTATGCAAGACCTATCTCAGAATATCCCGGAAAATCCGAACAGGCCAAAGCTATCATGCTGATGATTCAGAACAACCTGGATTATGCTGTGGCACAGCATCCGCATGAACTCATTACCTATGGCGGAAACGGAGCCGTATTCCAAAACTGGGCTCAGTATCTACTGACTATGAAGTACCTTGCCGAAATGACCGATGAGCAGACATTAACGATGTATTCCGGACACCCAATGGGATTATATCCTTCTCATAAAGATGCCCCAAGAGTAGTAGTTACTAATGGAATGGTAATCCCTAATTACTCCAAACCGGACGATTGGGAAAAAATGAATGCACTCGGAGTTTCTCAATACGGTCAGATGACCGCAGGAAGTTACATGTATATTGGCCCACAGGGAATCGTACACGGAACCACAATTACTGTACTTAATGGTTTTCGAAAAATCAAAAAAACACCAAAAGGAAGCTTGTTTGTTACCTCAGGGCTTGGGGGTATGTCAGGAGCCCAACCCAAAGCCGGAAATATTGCCGGCTGTGTTACCGTTTGTGCCGAAGTAAATCCAAAAATTACTCATATCCGCCATTCGCAAGGATGGATTAACGAAATTGTAGAAGACATCAACCAACTCGTACCAAGAGTAAAAAAAGCCCTTCATGACAAGGAAACTGTGTCCATTGCTTATCTCGGCAACATCGTTGATGTTTGGGAAC
>CAMFLD010000024.1 GCA_945957245.1 uncultured Flavobacterium sp.
ACTCTAAATGAAAGTAATGCTTTCGTTGCAGAAACAGTAACAGGTTTAGCAAAAAGAAATATGGGAGTTGAGTTTGGAATAGAATATCCTATTACTTCAACATTAAAAGTAACGGGTGCTGCTACGTACGGAGAATATATCTATGAAAACAATCCTGATGTATCTATCAGTGTTGATCGTTTAGCTTCACCAACCAATACTAATCCTATAGCGGATTATGGAGTTGCTCATATTAAAAACTACCACCAGTCTGGTATGCCACAGGCAGCAGCCTCTTTAGGTTTGGAATATAGAGATCCTAAGTTCTGGTGGATTGGTGCTAATGTGAACTATTTAGCTAACAGTTATATTGACATTGCTCCCATCACAAGAACAGACCGTTTCTATGTTGATCCTGCAAGTACTAATGGAAGCGCTTTCCCGGAAGCTACTCAGGCAAGAGGAGATGAGTTGCTAAAACAAGAAAAATTTGATAACTTTACCTTAGTTAATTTAACCGGAGGTAAATCATGGAAGTTTGGAAACCAAACACTTGGATTATTTGCAAGTGTAAACAACCTTTTTGATGTTACCTATAAAACAGGAGGATTCGAGCAGGCTAGGAATTCAAATTACAGAGAATTGAATCAAGATGTTTCCAGCGGAACTCCTGCATTTGCTCCAAAATATTTCTATGGTTTCGGAAGAACTTATTTCGTAAACCTTTATATCAATTTCTAAAATAAAAAAATAATATGAAAACAACAATTTTAAAATCTGCTTTTTTTCTGGCACTTACAACAGGTTTATTAACTAGTTGTGTGAAAGATGATGATTATAGTACGCCCCAATTATCGGGATGTACGGAGACTTCTTTGGTAAAAAACAGAGAAGTAGCACAAATCAGTGCTAACGCAATTGTAGCCCAGCATCAGGATATCCAGCCTGGAGTTTCTGATGTAATTGAAGCTTATGTAACTTCAAGTGACATCGGAGGAAACTTCTTTAAATCTATCTCTTTCCAGTCTTTAGACGGAACGAAAGCTTTCAGCGTACCGGTTGATGCAACTTCTACTTTTATCAACTACCAGCCAGGTAGAAAAGTATTAATCAACATGGATGGTTTATATACAGATGTTAAATATGGTGGTATGAGAATCGGTGGATTGTATGCTAATTCATCAGGAGGAGCTGAAGTGGGAAGACTTCCAGAAACAGATTTCAGAAAATCAGTTCAGCCTTCATGTACTTTTGCTAATGAGGATGATATTGTACAACACGTAACCATTGCTCAGGCAATGAACGATTCTTACCTTAACAAATTAATTGAATTTGATAATGTTGAGTTTGCTGATTCAGATATCACTACAACGTATTATGATGCAGCTAACGATTTAGGAGGTGCTACTAATCACTCTTTAATTGATTTGAACGGAAGTTCAGTGATTTTCAGAACTAGTGCTTATGCTAATTTTGCTGCTAAAGCGGTTGCTACCGGAAGCGGAAAAGTTAGAGGAGTTATGACAAAATACAACACCGACTATCAGTTTATGGTAAGATCAGAAGGAGATATTAAATTGACTTCACCAAGATTTACTCCATTATTAAACGAAACGTTCTCAGCTGCCTCTACTTTTGCTAACTGGACAGCATACAGTGTTACTGGTGCTCAGGTTTGGACTTACAGTGCTACTTTTGGTAACCCTGGAGGTATGGCAAAAATGTCAGGATTCTCAACTACTAACAATGCTAATGAAGACTGGTTGATTTCTCCTGCTCAGGATTTATCTACATTAACTTCAGCAACAGTTTCTTTTGATAATGCCTATAAATTTGCAGGAAACCCAATTGAGATTTATGTTTCCAACAACTATTCAGGTTCTGGAGATCCTCATGCAGCAGGTGTAACCTGGACAGCATTGACGGGAGCTACATTATCTGCAGGAAACTATGCTTATGTAAACTCTGGAAACCTAAATATCACTTCTTTTACAGGAGCAGGAAACAGTCATGTATATATTGCATTTAAATATACATCTACTAACTCTGCCGCTTCTACTTGGGAAATTGATAACGTAAAAGTTTCAGGAAACTAAGAAATCTAAGTTATACTAATAAAAAAGTCCCGAAGTAATTCGGGACTTTTTTTATGCTTTGAATTGAGATTATAAAGTTCCTCTCAACATTTGTTCTCTTTCGATAGATTCGAATAATGCTTTGAAATTACCGGCACCAAAACCGCGGGCACCCATTCTTTGGATAATTTCAAAGAAAAGAGTTGGCCTGTCTTCGATAGGTTTGGTGAATATCTGCAGCAAATAGCCTTCATCGTCTGCATCAATCATAATACCCAGTTTCTGAAGCTCATGGATGTCTTCCTTGAATTTATCCATGTGATCCTTCAATCGTTCCGGAATCGCATCATAATAAGCTTGTGGAGGAGTACTCAGAAACTCTACTCCTCTTGAGCGCATTAAAGCCACGGTTTTTAGGATATCATCGGTAGCAACGGCAATGTGTTGCACTCCTGAACCTTCATAGAAATCAAGATATTCTTCAATTTGGGAACGCTTTTTACCTTCGGCAGGTTCATTGATTGGGAATTTAATCCTTCCGTTACCATTACTCATTACTTTAGACATCAAAGCGGAATATTCCGTAGTGATTTGCTTGTCATCAAATGATAAGAAGTTAACGAATCCCATTACATCTTCATACCATTTTACCCAAGTATTCATTTCGTTCCAGCCCACATTACCTACCATGTGATCCACATATTTTAGTCCCACCGGTTCCGGATTGTAATCTGACTTCCATTCTTTGTATCCTGGTAAAAAGCTTCCTTTGTAATTTTTACGTTCTACAAACATGTGAACGGTTTCCCCGTAAGTATAAATTCCGGCACGGACTACTTCTCCGTGTTCGTCTTCTTCAACGGTAGGTTCCATAAATACTTTAGCGCCTCTTTTGGTAGTTTCTTCAAATGCCGAACGGGCATCTTCAACCCAAAGGGCAATTATTTTAACACCATCACCATGTTTTTTCACGTGTTCTCCAATAGGGGAATTGCTGTTTAATGCAGTAGTTAATACTAAGCGTATTTTATCCTGTTTCAATACGTATGAAGCACGGTCTTTCATTCCGGTTTCCAGTCCGGCGTAAGCGAAAGATTGAAATCCGAATGCCGTTTTATAAAAATGGGCAGCCTGTTTGGCGTTACCAACGTATAATTCAACGTAATCTGTACCTAAAAGCGGCAGGAAGTCCTGAGCACCTTCAAAAATTTTTTCGAGTCCGTATTCAACGGATTTTATTTCTTTTGACATAATTGTTCTATTTTTAGAAAAGTTGTGTTTAATATTTATTGTATATCCAATGGTCCGGATAGGAGCAAACTCGTTTTAGAACGAGATGCAGAAAGCCGTATTAGCTCCAGATTATTCTAACCAGGATTGATAATATTTTTCATCGGCAATTTTCATTGCTTCTTCAGTGACCATAAGGGGTTTGAAGGTATCAACCATTACTGCCAGTTCCTGTGTATCTTTCTTACCGATACTGCGTTCTACTGCGCCCGGATGCGGTCCATGTGGTATTCCGGCCGGATGTAATGAAATATGTCCTGCCTCAATATCGTTGCGGCTCATGAAATCACCGTCCACATAATAAAGCACTTCATCAGAATCAATATTACTATGGTTATATGGAGCCGGAATCGACTCAGGATGATAATCGTAAAGGCGTGGAACAAAGGAGCAAACCACAAAAGCATCCGTTTCAAAGGTCTGATGCACCGGAGGTGGTTGGTGTATACGCCCGGTTATAGGCTCGAAATCGTGTATTGAAAAGGCATACGGATAATTGTAACCGTCATACCCAATGACATCAAAAGGATGCGTGGCATACACCATATCAAAAATTTCGTCTTTCTTTTTAACTTTAATAAGGAATTCGCCTTTTTCGTCATAGGTTTCCAATTCCTGTGGGCGGCGAATATCACGTTCACAGAACGGAGAATGCTCAAGTAATTGCCCAAACCAGTTGCGGTAACGTTTTGGAGTATAAATTGGACGGCGTGATTCTACGATAAACAAACGGTTGTCCTCGGTGTCAAAATCGATTTTATAAATCATTCCTCGTGGAATTAGGAGATAATCTCCGTATTTGAAATCGAGGTTGCCCAGCATAGTGCGAAGTTTACCTGTTCCTCTATGGATAAAAATCAACTCATCGGAATCGGTGTTTTTATAAAAATAATCCTTAGTGGATTGTTTTGGCGTAGCTAATACAATGTGGCAGTCGGAGTTTGTAAGCACTATTTTACGGCTTTCGAGGTAATCATTTTCAGGGTCTACCTGAAATCCTCTCAGACGGTACGACTGGATATTGTTGGCTTTGTTAATTTTTGGCGCAACAATGTATTGTCTTTTTATTTCCTTAACCTGTGTAGGCCTGTGTTCGTGATATGAATTGGTAGACATTCCATCGAAACCTATGGTGCCGAACAATTGTTCGTAATATAAATCACCGTTAGGTTTACGAAAAATGGTATGTCTTTTCGGAGGAATTTTTCCTAAACTGTGGTATAATGGCATAACTTAAATTTTAGATTAATAAATAAGATTTACGATAAGAAGAAGCAATCATTCCGGATTCCTTTTAATCATAAATTTTAAATGCAATAATAAGTTTTCCCAGGTTGTTTTCATGTGATGAAAATCATTTTGATACCTACAAATATCGGAAAAATTTAAATTTTTGGGTTGGATATTGTGAAATATTTATAAAATGAGAAAGGCACTGAGAAACTTATAATTTTCTTCAATGCCTTTTCATAATTTCATTTATAGATTGTTATTCCTGATTGTTGAGACGGCTGTTTTTACGGCTATAACCAAAATAAACGATGAACCCAATAATCAACCATCCAATTAGCCTTAACCAATTAGTCCATCCTAATCCATAGATCATAGCAAGGCAAACTAAAATCCCTAAAACCGGAACGACCGGGAAAGAAGGGTCGGATAAAGGTGCTTTGAATTCACGCTTCATATTTGGTTCTGTTTTCCTTAAAACAATTACAGAAATACAAACTAATATGAAGGCAAATAGGGTTCCAATACTGGTCATATCACCTACAATATCGCCGGGGATGAAAGCAGCAAAAAGCCCAACTATCACAAGAATTACAAGGTTTGCTTTGTAAGGTGTTTTAAATTTTGGGTGTACATCGCTAAATGCCCTTGGAAGTAAGCCGTCTTTACCCATGGAATAAAATACTCTTGACTGCCCTAAAAGCATAACCAGGATTACCGATGAGAAACCGGCCAAAATGGCTACTGTTACAAACTGTGCCAGCCATTCGTAACCCGGCATAGCAGAAGTAATGGCATTAGCAACAGAAGCTTCTTTTCCGCTGGTTCTGAAAAAATCTACTGTTTCAAGACCTGTTAAAACGTGTGCAAATAAAATATACAAAATTGTACATACTGCTAAAGAGCCTAATATTCCGATTGGCATGTTTCTTTTCGGATTGATGGTTTCCTGAGCAGCAGTACTCACCGCATCAAATCCGATAAAGGCAAAGAAAACGGTTCCGGCTGCACCAAGAATCCCCATGATTCCCCCAAAACTGTGTCCTACACCATGTTCATCCGTAAAGATGGAACTTGGCGGTATATAAGGGTGATGGTTTTCGGGTTTGATAAAATGCCATCCAAAAATAATAATCATCACCACGATAGCTACTTTTGCCACCACGATAAGCCCATTTACAAAAGCCGATTCCTGAGTTCCTTTAATAAGCAATAAACTGATAACCGCCACAATGAAAAAAGCAGGTAAATTGATAATACCGTGTTCGATTACCTGATGGGTTACCGGATCAATAACCTTCTGAAAAGGCGAGTGCGACAACGCATAGGGGATAGGACTTACATGAAAAACATTGACCAGGAGATTGTTGAGGTATTCACTCCAGGCAATTCCAACGGTTGCTGCACCAACGGCATATTCCAGAATCAAATCCCAACCGATAATCCACGCCAGTAATTCACCCATCGTAGCGTAAGTGTAAGTATAGGCACTACCTGAAATAGGAATGGAAGAAGACAATTCAGCATAACATAAACCAGCCAATGCACAACCAATAGCCGCTACAATAAATCCAATTGTAACTGAAGGTCCGGCATTTTGAGCAGCAGCAGTAGCGGTTCTAACGAAAAGTCCTGCACCTATAATGGCACCAATTCCCAAGGCAACAAGTGACCAGGCGGTAAGGGTTCTTTTTAATCCTTTTTCCGAATCTGACGCTTCTTCAAGCAGTTGCGCCATAGGTTTCTTTTTCCAAATCGACATAGTGTGGTTTTTAGTTAATAGTTTACTAGCTTCAAATATAGTTCTTTATTTTAAAAAGCAATCGGTTTCACTTAAAATGAAAAACCTACCGTAAAATAAGTAAAGCCTTTATTGAGTTCCGGTGACCAGCTGTATTTTATTTCAACCGGTCCGATGATTGATTCCAAGGCGTATCCAATGGCATAACCATTGTAAGTTGGTTTGGAGAGCCAGTTTCCTTTTTCAAAGAGCCCGTCCTCAATATTTGCGTAATTGGCAGCAATGTTGATATGATTTTTTTTGTAAAACTCATAATCAAGGGTAAAACAAGACTTAATATAACTGTCTCCGGCAATACTCAAATAGTCATATCCGTAAAAATACCTGAAGTTATTTACCATATTGAATCCGTAGCCTCCTAATACAAAATCAAAGAAGTGGACGCTGTCATTTCCAAAAGCAAAACCTGCTTCGGATTGTACTTTCAGGCTGAATTTTTTGTAAAATGATTTGGCAAAGCCAATTTCACCCTTGGCTATTGAATAACGATTGAATTCTTTAGTATAATCGGAAGAGTGAAGGTACGTTTGAATATCGCCCGAAAACATAAATCCTCTTTTAGGGAAAAGCTTATTGTCATAGGAATCATAAGTCATATAACCGAAAGCACTCAGATAACTGCTGTTTTCAAAAATGGGATTGGTTCCAATTAAAGTCTCTGATTTTATACGAAGTAATTTATGCTCAACTCCGGCTCCTATCAAAAACTTCTGCATGAAAACCGTTTGAAGATAAGCCTGATTTGTCAAATCCTGGAAATCAACATTGATACTGCTCAGGCCGAGTAACGACAGCAGCTGACCGTTCTTAAAATCGGTTGTGGAATTTTTGTTGAAAGTATTGTAGCGGGACTTGATACCAAAACTCCAGTAAAAGCCATTGTCGATGTAGTAATCCAGATTGTAGCGTATGTTATCTCCAAGTCCGACATCAAATGATAAAACGTCGTTCTTGAAAAGCGATTTCTTTTGCGTTATATTGGCTAACAGTGCACTTTTGTACAGTCCGTCATAGTGAAGCCCAAACTTCAAAAAGGTAGTGGTAGGATTTTCGGTCAGGGAAAGTTTTAGTTCATCTTCATTATCCTTTTCTTCAAGTGTATAGCTTATTCTACTGAAGTTTTGGGTAGCATTAATGTTATTGATTCCGGTTTTCAAATCGTCATAAGATATGGTTTTTCCATTCTTGAAGTTCAATTTTCCAACGATATAGGCACGAGTATAATTATCCAGTTTGCTTATCGAAATGTTCTTAATTCTGAGCGAGTCTAATCCGACGTTCATTTTTTTAGGCTTGTAATTTACAGTATCGCCCAGCTTTTTTATCTGTTCATATACTGAAAAAGCAGCTTCTTCCCCTTTCTTTATAATATTCCTTCCTTCATCAAACGAAATTACGCCATAATCTGAAACATCCGGTTTGATATACACATCAGTAAGTTTCTGCTTTTCTTTCATTACCTTAATCATATCCAGATTGGTAATCTGGACTAAAATCCGGGTAGCATCCTTTAAGGATTTACGGTCTTTTAAATCATCCTGAACATCAACCCCAATTACGATATCGGCACCCATTTTCCTGATTTCCTCAACAGGATAATTATTCATAACACCACCATCTATCAGAAGTTTACCGTCAATTTCTACCGGGGAAAATAAGGAAGGAAAGGCAGAACTCGCCAGCATTGCCTGAGCAAGATAGCCTTTGTCCAGAACCACTTGTTCGCCCTTCTCAATATCAGTGGCTATGCATAGAAACGGAATAGGTAGTTTACTAAAATCATTCACATAACGAACTTTATGCGTCAGTTTGGATAATAGGTTATAGTTGTACATCCCTTTGGAAAGAGCAATCGGGATACCGATCTTAAACTTATTGAACGGGAGCGACAACGCATACATCTGATCGTTTCGCTTTTCATAAAAACTTTTTGAGGAACGTGGAATATAATCCTGAAGAAGTTCGTCAAAATCGGTATTAGTGAAAATAGAATCTATCTGGGTAGCATTGTATCCCGAAGCATATAAACCTCCAATAACAGCCCCCATACTGGTTCCTGTAATGTAATCTATTTTTACTCCAGCCTGTTCAAGTACTTTCAAAACGCCAATATGGGCAAAACCTTTAGCCCCACCACCACTTAAAACAAGTCCGATTTTAGGGCGTTTCTTTACTTCCTGAGCAATAGCTTGTGAGAGAAAAGCAGAAAGCAGAAAGCATAAAGAAATAAAAAGGGAACAATAAGCTGATTTTGACTTTTGCCGCATAAACGGTTTAAGTCTTGGCTCTTGTTTCTTGTCTCTTGCTTCTTTAGGCATTACTATTCGTTTTTGTAAAAGTCGGAAATTTTTTTTGCTTTCGATGCGCCCACAACCTCAGAAATTTCTTTTTCTGTAGCCAATTTTAATCTTTTAACACTTTTGAAATGTTTTATTAACGTCATCATCGTTTTTTCACCTATGCCCGGTATGAGTTCGATGGTTGAATTCAATGCCGATTTGCTTCGCTTGTCACGGTGGTGTGTTATTCCAAAACGGTGGGCTTCATTCCTTAGATGCTGGATGACTTTGAGCGTTTCTGATTTTTTATCCAAGTATAACGGGACGGAATCTCCGGGATAAAATAGCTCTTCGAGCCTCTTGGCTATCCCGATAATGGCAATTTTGCCTCGAAGCCCTAATTCATCAATACTTTTAAGTGCCGAGGAAAGCTGACCTTTACCTCCGTCAATAATAATAAGCTGAGGTAACGGCTGATTTTCATCTAAAAGACGCTTGTAACGTCGGTATACGACTTCCTCCATAGAAGCGAAGTCATTTGGACCTTCTACCGTTTTGATGTTGAAATGGCGGTAATCCTTTTTGCTTGGTTTTCCATCCTTAAAAACCACACAGGCCGAAACCGGATTGGTTCCCTGAATATTAGAATTGTCAAAACACTCAATGTGCCTTGGTTCAACAGAAAGACGCAGGTCTTTTTGCATCTGTGCCATAATCCGGTTGGTATGCCGCTCAGGATCGACAATCTGTATTTGTTTGAGTTGTTCCAAACGTTGGTATTTGGCATTTCTCTCCGAAAGATTCAGAATTTCTTTTTTGTCACCTAATTGGGGTACGGTAACTTTTATCTTATCGCCAAAATCGAGATGAAATGGTAGGATAATCTCCTTAGATGTGAGATGAAAACGTTCCCGAAGCTCCACAACGGCAAGTTCTAAAAGTTCTTCATCAGTTTCATCCAGTTTCTTTTTGAGCTCTAGCGTAAACGAACGGATGATAGCACCATGAGATATCTGCAGGAAATTAATGTAGGCCATTCCTTCGTCAGAAACAATGGAAAATACATCTACATTCGAAATTTTCGGATTGAGTATCGTGGAATGCGACTGATAATTCTCTAAAACATCAATCTTTTCTTTTATCCTCTGGGCTTCTTCAAACATCATTTTACCCGCAAAATCATTCATTTGCTTTTTGAAATCACGAAGGCTGTCTTTAAAATTACCTTTCAGGATTTGCCTTATAGCATCTACCTGCTTTTGATAATGTTCTAAAGTTTCCAAACCTTCACAAGGACCTTTACAGTTCCCGATATGGTATTCCAGGCATACTTTGAACTTATGTGCATTGATATTGGTTTCCTTCAAATCAAAATTACAGGTTCTCAACGGATATAATTCTTTAATCAAATCCATAATCGTATGAACCGTCTTAAAAGTAGTGTAGGGGCCAAAATATTCTGAGCCATCCTTAATCATTCTTCTCGTTGGGAATATCCTTGGGAACGGTTCTTTTTTGATGCAAATCCAAGGATAGGTTTTGTCATCACGCAGCAGGACATTATAACGGGGCTGAAGCTTTTTGATAAGGTTGTTTTCAAGCAAAAGCGCATCCTGTTCTGAGGTAACGACTATATGCTTGATTGTGACAATTTTCTTTACCAATACATTTGTTTTGGCATTGTCGTGGATTTTGTTGAAATAAGAAGAAACCCTTTTTTTTAGGTTTTTGGCTTTGCCAACATACAAAATCTTGCCATCCTTATCATAATACTGATAAACTCCGGGATTGTCCGGAAGTGTCTGTAACTGAAGTTCGATAGATGGAGTTTCCATTTAAGATTTAAGAATGCCTATTGATTTCATATAGGAATACTTTATCTTGGTATCCCTGATATGGTAACGTTTTTTTTACGCAGTCGGATTTTAGTTGTGATTTCAAAGTTATAAAAATAAAAGTACTTTTGAAGTATGGATAAAAAAGAACTAAGGACAAAATATAAACGGCTCCGTCAGGAACTCACGCCCGAAGAAATTGATGATAAAAGCATCGCTATTGCCAATAGAATGCTCCAACTCGACATTTGGGACAAAACCTATTTTCATTTATTTCTTTCTATCGAAGAAATGAAGGAAGTTGAAACAGAATTCATTCTCCAGATACTTGCTGGTTATGACAAGGAAATTTTGATACCTAAGAGTGATTTCAATACAGGTGAAATGAAAAGTTATCTATTAACAGATAATACAAAATTTCAAAAAAACCAATACAATATCTACGAACCTGTGGATGGAATTGAAGTACCTGAATCAAAGATTGAGGTAGTTTTTGTACCTCTTTTGGCATTTGATAAAAAAGGGAATCGGGTAGGTTATGGTAAAGGCTTTTATGATAAATTCCTATCAAAATGCAGAGAAGATGTCATTAAAATCGGTGTTTCCTTTTTTGAGGCCGAAGAAACTATAGATGGTGTTTTGGAAAGCGATATCCGACTGGATTATTGTGTTACTCCAACGACTAACTATACGTTCCGAGAGATGTTTTCTTAGCGAATGCTTTTTTGTTAAATACAATCAGAATACCAACTCCGGTTGAAATGGACATGTCAGCGATGTTGAAAATAGCATTGAAGAATTTAAAAGGCTGCCCGCCATATACCGGAAGCCATTTTGGGAAGGTGCCTTCACAAATTGGGAAATACAACATATCTACCACTTTACCATGAAACCAGGTTCCTGCAGGTTTATCTGTGAATAAGGTAGCTAAATGTCCATAGCTGTCATCAAAAATAACTCCGTAGAAAACAGAATCAATGATATTGCCTACAGCTCCTGCAAATATTAATGCAATAGCAACCATCAGGTAAGGAGAACTGTGTTTGGTGCTGGCATCATATAGCCAGTATCCGATACCAAAAACGGCAAGAATCCTGAAGACTGTTAGTATAAGTTTTCCGTGCATCCCCGGAATTTTTGTTCCCCAGGCCATCCCTTCATTTTCTATAAGCAGGATTTTAAACCAATTGGTGACATCTATTTGTCCCGCTTCACCATATACAAAGTTGGTTTTGATATAAATCTTGACGAATTGGTCCACCAATAAAATGATAGCAATGATTAGAATGGAGTTTCTTAATGACATATCAGGGTTTTAATTACTTCGTACCATTAAACTTTCAGGTACGGGTGGTGCAAAAATAGCAATATTATGTAAAAGCAAGTATATTTTTTTAGTTATAAATCTCATTATATACATTTTAGGAATGTTGAAAAAAGAAATACTAATTTTGCATCCAGATGTAAAACAAATTTGTTTTTTTGTGTCTTCATTCGATTATGATAATTTAATGATTCGATACAAGTTCATACCGTAAGACTTTAAGGTTGAAAAGGAATAAATTTGTGACGCATATAACCTAATACAAGATAGATGATACCATTTAACAAACCCTACTCAACAGGGAATGAAATAAAATATATTGAAGAAGCTGTTGCATCAGGTAAAATATCCGGCAACGGTGTTTTTACAAAAAAATGCCAGCTTTTCTTTGAATCGAATTACGGTATAAAAAAGGCATTGTTGACTACATCCTGCACTGATGCTTTGGAAATGGCTGCTATTCTTACTAACATACAGGAAGGAGATGAGGTTATTATGCCGTCTTATACTTTTGTTTCTACATCCAACGCTTTTGTGCTGAGAGGTGCAAAAATAGTCTTTGCCGATAGCAGAAAAGACCACCCCAATATTGACGAAACCAAAATAGAGTCCTTAATCACTTCCCGAACAAAGGCAATTGTTCCGGTTCATTACGCCGGTGTTGCCTGTGAAATGGACACGATAATGGAACTTGCCAAAAAATACAACCTGTTTGTAATTGAAGATGCAGCTCAGGCCATTGACAGCTATTACACAGGAAAGGATGGTGTTAAAAGAGCTTTGGGCTCCATAGGGCATTTGGGGGCTTTTTCATTCCATGAAACTAAAAATATCATTTCAGGCGAAGGCGGACTACTGGCTATCAACGATGAGAGTTTTATTCACAGAGCTGAAATAATTTGGGAAAAAGGAACCAACAGAGCCTCATTTTTCCGTGGAGAAGTTGATAAATACGGATGGGTGGATATAGGAAGCTCATTCCTGCCGTCAGAAATTATTGCTGCCTTTCTCTGGGCGCAATTGGAAAAATTGGAAGATATTCAGAAAGTTAGAAAAGACCATTGGCTTGAATATGAAAATAAATTAGCCGGTTGGGCGGAAAAAAACAACCTATTACTTCCTGTAATTCCTGATTATGCCACCAATAATGGCCACATGTTTTATTTAATCTGTTACAGTCTGGAGCAACGGACAAAATTATTGGAATATCTGAAGAAAAATGAAATCCTTGCGGTTTTCCACTACATCAGCCTACACAAAAGCCCTTTTTATTCTACTAAACATGAGGGTGGAGATTTGCCGGAAACAGATAAATTTACGGATACTTTGGTAAGACTTCCACTATTCTATGAATTAAATCCTCAAAAGGTGATAGATACACTTTTAAGATTCGAATTTTAAAAGCCGCAAATCTTAAGTAGTAAAGAAATTTGAAACAATAAGTGATTTCAGTCTGTTTAAACTGTAAAGTTCGAGCAGTATTTCCCTATTATGCTTTCTTGATGCTTCGTCTAAAGGAGTATCAATAGCTTCCTGAGAGATAGTTTCCAGTTCGAAAACAATCAGGTTGTGGCGTTTGGCCCATTCCGAAACCGGATTTACCTTTGGCAGAAATACTTTTGCACCCAGATATAACGAAATTAAAATGTTGCCGATGGCTTCCTGGCGCCAATTGCCATAAATGGCTACTCCAAAACTGGTCATTAAACGGTTGTATTCTTCTAATGGCAGGAAGTTTTCCAATGGAATAAAGTTGTTTCCAAAACTTGTAGTACCAGCTTTTTTTACGCTGTTTCTGTATTCAGCTGTACCTGAATAACTCAAAGGGACAACCACTTTTCGGTCATTTAGTTCAAGCTTGGCCAAATATCTCATGGCATACTCATGGTTGTTGGTTGTGGAGGCCGAATTTCCAATCTGTATGTTGTTGCCTTCGACCCATTTATTCATCATTTCCGTGCCCAAAATCGATTCGATGGGATAGTAGAAGAAATCCATCCAGGGAATGCTTTTAAGTTTCGGATAATAGCTTATAAGCATATCAT
>CAMFLD010000025.1 GCA_945957245.1 uncultured Flavobacterium sp.
CGATAATGAAACAGTTTAAGGCACACTTTACTTTGAAACGATAATGTGAGTTGCAGAGTTGCAAAGTTGCAGAGTTTAAAAAGCCCCGATTTATTCGGGGCTTTTTTATGTTGTAATGGTAATTTAAAGCTGAAGACTAGCCCCGACTGGAACAGTCTACCGTGTAGCGTGGAAGGCGGGAGGTGGGTTGAAAAGAAGCAGGGTGCTGAGCTTCTAAAAAAGAAGAACCACCCTCTAAAGAGGATGGTTCTTAATAATAATCAGTTTATATTATTGTTTGTTGTACACATCCAGAGCGTCTTTTAAAATTGCTACGGAACGTATTAAATCTTCTTTTTTCAAGACATAGGCTATACGTACTTCGTCAAGACCAACACCAGGTGTGGAATAAAATCCGGCTGCGGGTGCTACCATAACAGTTTCTTTATTGTTATCGTAGGTTTCTAAAAGCCACTGAGCAAAATCATCGGCATTTTTAACCGGTAGTTTTGCGATGCAGTAGAATGCTCCTTTTGGAGTAGCTACTTTTACACCATCAATTTTTTGAAGTTCAGCGATTAGTGTGTCTCTTCTTTCTTTGTATTCTGCCACTACATCATCAAAATAGCTTTGAGGCGTATCGATGGCAGCTTCACTGGCAATCTGCTCATAGGTTGGTGGACTTAGACGTGCTTGTGCAAACTTCATTGCGGCAGCCATAACTTCTTTGTTTTTTGATACGATGCAACCAATTCGGGCACCGCACATGCTGTATCTTTTGGATACGGAGTCAATCATAATGGCATTTTGCTCGATTCCGGGAACATTCATTACGGAGAAATGTTTTTCGCTTTCATCGTAAATGAATTCACGGTACACTTCATCGGCAATTAGGAACAGGTCGTGTTTTTTTACTATTTCAGCCAAGGCCAGAATTTCTTCTTTTGAATACAGGTAGCCTGTTGGATTACCGGGATTACAGATTAGTATGGCTTTGGTTTTTGGCGTAATCAGTTTTTCAAATGCTGTAATAGGAGGAAGGGCAAAGCCTTCGTCTATTGTAGAAATTACTGGGACAACTTTTACGCCTGAGGCAGTAGAAAATCCGTTGTAATTAGCATAAAATGGTTCAGGGATAATGATTTCATCGCCACTGTCCATAGTACTTCCCATAGCAAACAAAAGGGCTTCGGAACCACCGGTAGTAATGATGATATCGGCTACATCAATAGGTAATCCGTGGTTTTTGTAATAAGCAGAAAGTTTGGTTCTGTAGCTTTCAAATCCGGCTGAATGACTGTATTCCAATACTTTGATATCGGCATTTTTTACAGCATTTAGAGCTACTTCGGGAGTTTTTATATCGGGTTGACCGATGTTAAGATGATATACTTTATTACCTTTCTTTTTAGCTGTTTCAGCATAGGGAACCAATTTTCTGATTGGTGATTCAGGCATTTGTTGGCCTTTTAGTGAAATCTTCGGCATAATTATTTATTTGCTTCTGTTGAGTTGTGCAAATTTGCGATTTTTTTCATTGGGAAACAATCGATTCCTGCTTATATATTTTGTTAAAAATAGGTCTTACAGAAAATTATTTTTATTTTTAATCAAAAAAATATTGCATGCGTCTGAAGCAACTAATCCTTTTACTGATTTTTCCCCTTTGCGGTTTTGGACAATCGGAATTCAGGATAGGTAATTCCAAGAACAAAGTTGTAATACCTTTTAAATATATCAACAACCTTGTCTTTATTCCTGTCAATGTCAACGGTGAAGAATTAACATTTTTGCTTGATACAGGTGTGGAGCAGACTATCCTTTTCAGTCTGGACGAACAAAATGAGGTTAAATTGTTTGAAGTAGAAAAATTGAAACTCAGAGGACTTGGCAGTAAGGATGCAATTGATTCTTATAAATCTTCAAAAAATAAAGTCCAAATAGCAGATCTTATTGATACTAACCATGAAATTTATATCATACTGGATCAGGACTTCAATTTTTCGTCACAGGTTGGCATTGAGGTTAATGGTATTATTGGTTATAATTTTTTCAGAAACCATTTGGTTGAAATAAATTATGAACGCAGGAAGATTTATGTATATGATCATAATAATGAGAAATTCAATGCAAAGCTTAAGCGTAAATACACTAAGGATTCAATAACTCTGGAGGAGCATAAACCTTATTATATTTCAACGGTTACAGCAGATAATCAATCTATTGCATCAAAGTTATTGATAGACACCGGAAATAGTGATGCTTTTTGGATATTCCCTGAAAAAACGGAAAAAATAAAAATCCCTCAAAAAAATATTGATGATTATCTCGGTAGGGGTTTTAGCGGAAGCGTTTATGGGAAAAGAGGTAGATTGGACAGCTTTGCTTTTGGCAATTACACATTCAAAAATCCTTTGGTGACCTTCCCTGATTCGTTGTCGGTTAAGAGTGTCAATTTTGTGCCGGACAGGGTTGGTTCTGTGGGTGGCGAAGTTATATCGAGGTTTACGATCGTTTTCGACTATATGAATCAACTTATTTATACCAAACCAAATAGCCATATTAAAGATTTATTTCAGTTTAATATGAGCGGGATTGAAGTGGCTCATGCCGGATTGGAATGGGTAAAGCAAACCGAAGATGATCATTTAATAGGAGGTGTCAAGGTATATACTGATGCCCATGATGAACAAATCAAGAACAACCTAAAAGTGCATTTTGAACTTAAGCCAATTTTTAAAGTGGCTAGTGTAAGACCCGGATCAGAAGCAGAAAAAGCAGGTGTAAAAATAGATGACCAAATCATTCGGATTAATCATCAGCTGGCTCATGGTTTGGATATTCAGCATATCAATGAGTTGCTTAAATCTGAGGAAGGAAGAATAATTGAACTTGAGGTGGAACGAAAAGGAAGGACTTTGAAATTCCGATTTCCACTTAAGATTATTATATAAAAAAGCCCCGCCATAGCGGGGCTTTCTTTATTGTTGCATCATTGGGCTTTCTGATTTTTTCTCCAGCAGATTTACCACTGGTTTTTCTACTACTTCCCCTTTTATTTTTATTGCGACACGGCCTTCTTCAACATTTACGGCATTACTTTCTACAATAATGGTTTTCCTAATCGGACCAGGGTGCATATTGTATTTAACATCAATCTTTCCTATTTTGCCGGGTAAAATCGGATCAGTTGGTTTTGTTGGAATTGTACACCCGCAGGTAGATTGTACATTGGTAATTATTAATGGAGCATCTCCTGTATTGGTAAATTCAAAGGAACGGATTCCGTTATCATCATTTTTATTGGTCGTACCATAATCTATGGTGTTGTCTTTGTCCTTAAACTCAATTCTTGGTCCTTTCTGGGCAAAAACCACAACATTCATTAGGACAAAAGCAATAAGTATATATTTTTTCATGGTCAAATGTTTTATTCTTTTGATAAAAATACTTCGTTTAAATTAATACACAAAAATTTAATTCTTAATTTTTTCTAAAGTCTTTATTAGTTACTTTTGTATCAAAATTACAAAAAGTGTACCAAAACAAATTATTCCTATTTTTCAAGCCTTGCCAATCGCCGGATTTTTGTGAGCGAGTCTACGGTCTGTGTCTGTAATCCATTTTCCCGCTGTCCGGGTTACATGGTAACCTCTCCCATCGGGGCTGGAGGGAAACTATCCGAATTTTTGTAATCTAAAGCATCGCTATTGCGGATGCCATTTCTTAATTTTAAAATTTCATATTTCATGATACCTGCACAATTTAACGCCAAAGAAGTAGAAAAAAAATGGTACGACTACTGGATGAAAAACAATTATTTTCATTCAAAGCCCGACAACAGAAAGCCTTATACAATAACTATTCCGCCACCAAACGTAACGGGTGTCCTGCACATGGGACACATGCTTAACAACACCATTCAGGATGTATTGATACGCCGGGCTCGATTAAAAGGGTTCAATGCCTGCTGGGTTCCCGGAACGGATCATGCTTCAATTGCTACTGAAGCAAAAGTTGTTGCCAAATTAAAAAGCGAAGGCATCAATAAAAATGACCTTACCCGTGAAGAATTTCTGGTGCATGCTTATGCATGGACAGAAAAATATGGCGGAACTATATTGGAACAGTTAAAACAATTAGGATGTTCCTGCGATTGGGAAAGAACTAAGTTTACAATGGATCCCGATATGAATGCTTCTGTTATTAAATCGTTTGTCGATTTATACAACAAAGGCTATATCTATCGTGGCTATCGTATGGTAAATTGGGATCCGGAAGCAAAAACTACACTTTCTGATGAAGAAGTTATTTTTGAGGAAAGACAAGGAAAACTCTATTTCCTGAAATATCAAATAGAAGGCAGCAATGACTTTCTGACAGTGGCAACAACACGTCCGGAGACTATTTTTGGTGATACAGCTGTTTGTATTAATCCAAATGATGCCCGTTTTACGCATCTTAAAGGTAAAAAAGCGATAGTTCCGATTTGCGGTAGAGTAGTTCCTATAATTGAAGATGAATATGTTGATGTTGAATTTGGTACGGGCTGCCTTAAGGTAACTCCGGCGCATGATGTGAACGACAAAGCCCTTGGAGAAAAGCATAATCTAGAAATTATAGACATCTTTAATGAGGATGCTTCATTAAATAGTTATGGTTTACATTACCAAGGTAAAGACCGTTTTGTAGTTCGTGAGGAGATTGCCAAAGAGTTGGAATCAACTGGAGCTTTGGCAAAAACAGAAAACCACCTGAATAAAGTGGGTACTTCCGAAAGAACAAAAGCGGTAATTGAACCAAGACTTTCTGATCAGTGGTTCCTTAGTATGGAAGAACTGGTAAAACCGGCAATTAATGCCGTATTGGAAACTGAGGAAATCAAATTATATCCTTCACGTTTCAACAATACCTACCGTCACTGGCTTGAAAACATCAGGGACTGGAACATTTCACGTCAATTATGGTGGGGACAGCAAATTCCTGCTTACTATTATGGAGATGGAAAAGAAGATTTTGTTGTTGCCGAAAACATTCATGATGCCCTTGAATTAGCTAAGAAAAAAACAAACAACCAGCAACTGACTTCGGACAATCTTAAACAAGACCCAGATGCGCTTGATACCTGGTTTTCATCATGGTTGTGGCCTATGGCTGTTTTTGGAGGAATATTGGAGCCTGATAATGAAGATTTCAAATATTACTATCCAACAAACGATCTGGTTACCGGACCGGATATTCTTTTCTTTTGGGTAGCCAGAATGATAATAGCGGGTTATGAGTATACCGGTAAAAAACCATTCAGTAATGTATATTTAACCGGATTGGTAAGAGATAAGCAGCGCCGTAAGATGTCAAAGTCTTTAGGAAATTCACCGGAACCTTTGGAACTCATTGAAAAATATGGTGCTGATGGTGTGCGTGTAGGACTATTATTAAGTGCTTCAGCCGGAAATGATATTCTGTTTGATGATGAGTTATGTAATAATGGTAAAGCATTTGCCAATAAAATATGGAATGCTTTCCGTTTGATAAAAGGATGGGAGATAGCTGATATTGAACAGCCTGAAAGCTCTAAAGTGGCTATCGAATGGTATAGTGCAAAACTTCAGGAAACCTTAGTAGAAATTGAAGATCATTTTGAAAAGTACAGATTGTCTGATGCTTTGATGGCTATTTACAAACTGGTTTGGGATGATTTTTGTTCCTGGTTCCTCGAAATGATTAAACCTGCATATCAACAGCCAATAGACAGAAAGACATTCAACAGTGCTATTGAGATGCTTGAAGCAAACCTCAAATTGCTGCATCCTTTTATGCCGTTCCTTACAGAAGAAATCTGGCAGTATATAGCGGACAGGAAACCTGAAGAAGCATTAATCATTGCAGAGTATCCTAAAACAGATTCTTATGACAAGAAGCTTGTGGAAGATTTTGATTTCGTTATGGAAGTCATAGCCGGTATCCGAACAATTCGTAAGGAAAAAAACATAGCCATGAAAGATGCTATTGATTTAAAAGTAGTCAATAATGAAAAAGCTACAACTTATTTTGATAGTGTAATCATGAAGTTGGGCAATATTGTTTCTTTAGAATATATAAGCGATAAGGTTGACGGAGCTCTGACGTACAGAGTTAAATCAAATGAATATTTTATTCCGGTTTCTGGAAATATTGATATTGCTGCTGAAATTGCAAAACTTACAGAAGAGTTGAAATATACACAAGGATTCCTTCGCAGTGTTCAGGGTAAATTAGCTAATGAAAAATTTGTCGCAGGAGCGCCTGCTCAGGTTATTGAAAATGAACGGAAAAAAGAAGCCGATGCACTGGCAAAAATTGCCACGATTGAACAGAGTTTAAAAAGTTTACAATAAAAAGTCCCCTCTATCAAGGGGGCTTTTTTATTTTTTACCGCTTAGTTTGCTGATGATAAATATAATTACGGCTATCACAGCAATAACAATAAATATCCCAAAACCCATTCCGGCTTTAAAAATTCCTTTAACTACTTCGCAGCTTGTAAATGTTGTTACTATAAAAGCAAAAAGACTCGCAAATTGTACTGACTTTTTCATGACAATGAAATTTTATGTTATGCTGTAAAATTAACCTCTCAAAAAGAAGATGATGTTACATCTTTTTACTAATAAATTATATTATTGATCTTGGTTTTCAACAATCCATTGTTGAAAACTCCATCTATTTTCTAATAAACTGTTAAAGAAAAGTGCATTTCATCGATTATTACGGTTACTTACAGGTAAAATATTACAGAAATTATAACAGTTCTTAATTTTGTTATGCCTCCAAGCTATAAGCAACCTTTTAACCATTAATCGCTTTTTAATATGAAAAAATTTGCCCTTTTTTGTATAGCTCTCGGAAGCGCTTTTTCCTTTAATTGTCTTGCTCAGGACAACAGTCGCTTATTAAGTAATCAAATGATTAACCAACAAATTGCAGCTGGCGATAACTTGGCTGTAGTTTCCTATCATGTGGTCGAAAAGATTAATATGAACTTTGGAAGCCGAATTACAACCTATGACGTTCCAAGCCTGAGTTTGGTCAGTGACAAAGATTTAGGGACAAATAACACCCGTACCATCACTCCAAAATATGGTAGAATCAGAATCAAAGCTGTTGCAATTGAAGGAATAAAAGCAAACGGTTCTAAAAAACTTGGAATGGATATTTCAAGTATCGATATTAAACCAAATTATGAAGCGATTATTCCTAAAAGGGATTTTGTAAATATTGATGTAGTCGGTACCTATGAAAGGATTATGGACAAAGGGTACAAATCGGTAGATATGATCATTAAGGTTGCTGACAGGCATTTTTTTAATGGCGATCTAGATTTGGCTGCCAAATGGTATACAGAGTTGTTTAACAACAAAAAGGATTTGGAAGCTGTCTATTATTATCGCTATGGCCAGTCATTGATTGCCACAGGCCAGGTAGAAAAAGGCAATGAGATGATAAAAATATTTGAAACTAAGAGTTTATAATTTGTAATAACAATAAAAAGCCGCTTTAAAAGCGGCTTTTTAGATAGGTAATATTTAGAATTTATATCCCAGATTGAAATAAAAAGCATTAATTTGTTCAATTCTTTGTTCAAAACCATCTTTTTTCATTTTACTGAAATCGCTCTGGCTTTCCAGTCCTATCCCTACATCAACAATATCCGATACAATAAATTTTAATCCAACTTGTGTAGCCACTCCAAAATTCCATCCCATGTTTTTTGTAGTGCTGTTACCCGAAATAGTTTCTACTTCCGATTTCAGCAAGGTATTGGCATATATACCTGCTGCGAGATTAAGGTATACTCTTGAAACGGATTGTTCGTTATTGAAAACTGTAAAATCTCCAATGATTTTTGCCGGGATTTGTAAATAGGAATTCTGGAGGCTGGCGGTATTCCCCGAAATTGTCGCATTAGCATTAAGTTGTGAATAACCTAATCCTGTAGCGATATCCCATTTTTTTCCTAATTTGAAAGAAAGCAGAACATCTGCACCATTAATGTTACCGTTTAACGGCGCAAAATCGGTTTGTTTTAATCGGGCAAAACCTAATTTACCATTGACATTCAATCCTATTTTGCTCTCTTTTTGCTCTGTGTTTGTTTGGGCATGGGCAGCAAAAGTGAGTACAATTGCTAAGGCAGTAATAATTTGTTTTTTCATAAAGTATGGAATTATTGTTTATTTGTATAATGGACTTTTACTATCCAAATATAAAAAAATCCCGATTCACTGAATCGGGATTTTTAATTTATAACAGTTAATTTTAAACTATTAAAATTGCTCTCTTCCTGCAAAATGGAACGCTGATTCGATAGCAGCATTTTCATCACTATCAGAACCGTGAACAGCATTTTCTCCAACAGAAGTTGCATATTTTTTACGGATAGTGCCTTCAGCAGCCTGAGCAGGGTTAGTAGCTCCAATTAAAGTTCTGAAATCTTCAACAGCATTGTCTTTTTCAAGGATAGCAGCCACAATTGGACCACGTGACATAAATTCTACTAATTCTCCGTAGAATGGTCTTTCAGCGTGAACAGCGTAAAATGCTTTAGCATCTGCCACAGTCAATTGCGTTAATTTCATTGCTACAATTCTGAAACCACCTTCAGTAATCATATTTAAAATTCCACCGATGTGTCCGTTTTCAACAGCATCAGGCTTAATCATAGTAAATGTTCTATTCGTTGCCATTTATTGTTTGTTTTTAATTTTAGTTTTACTTTATGAACCATCAGGGTTCATAATTCGGGTGCAAAAGTACTCCTTTTTTAAGGATTTGCAAGTCTAATTATAAAGTAATTATAGAGAAATTCTGATTGAGAGGTTTCAACTGCTCATAAAGTTTTTCGAGAAGTCTTCCATTAACCTCCAGATAAAATTCGGAGAAGTTGGCTTTACGTTCCTGCAGTCCCTGATTAGGGAAGAGCTGATTTTGGAGCAATAAAATCAATTCCAGTTTCTCAGCATGTACTCTTTTCTCGGCTTTTAGTAATCTTTTCTCGAGATTTTCTAAACCTTTCACCTGTTTTGTCAGTTGGGCATTTACAGCGCCGGTAAATGATTTGTCGGTCTGCTTTGCAATCTCCTGCAGTTTTTCAAATTGGAGCCTGAGTATTTCTTTTTGTTCACTGAAATCAATATTGAAATTAGAAAACGCTCTCGTCTTATTATTAAATAATTCCTGTTGGTTACTAAACAAATCCGCCCAGGATAAATTTAGTTTATCCGCTTTCTGAAGTTGCTTTTCAGTAGCCAGTAATACGGAATTACGAATCAGCAGCATAGGAAAACTTATGCCGTTGGCCTCAAAATTGGATTTCAACTGAAGCCAATAACTAATTTCGCCACCACCTCCAATATAACATAGATTCGGAAGTATTACTTCTTCATACAAAGGGCGTAGGATTACATTTGGACTGAACCTCTCAGGGTTCTTTTCAACCAATTCTAAAATTTCATTTTCGGTAAAACTTAGTTTAGTATTGTTGATTTTGAAAAGGCCTTCTTCAAATAAAATGCGTTCTCTTAAATTATCTTCTATATAAAACAGGTTGATTTCCCTTGGATTAACCTGTATGCTGTAATCCTTTTCCAGAAGCGCATTCGTCTGCATAACTTTATCAAAGGAAGTCTGTTGCAGTAATTCATTTTTTATATAAGGAACAAAAAGCTGTTTTAAACTAACATCGTCACCGTCAATGATTACCAAACCTTTTTTGCCAAACAATTCATTCGCCAGAAAACGAGTAGCATCAGCAAGATTTTGATGTTTCAGGTAAGCATTTTCAAAAAGGTTTTTAAGGTAATTAGCATTTATCCCCACTCCAAGTTCAGTTGAGAATACCTTTAAAACATCTTCAAGACCGGAAGTTGAAAGACGCCCAACCGGACCATAGCTTTCGGTATTCCATTTGATTTTGACATTTTTGAAATTAAAAAAATTGATTTCTTCAAAATCATGATCTTCAGTGGCCATCCAGTAAACAGGAACGAAATTAAATTCCGGATATTCCTCTTTTAAAGTGTTACAAAGGTTAATCGCACTGACTATCTTGTATAAGAAATATAATGGTCCTGTAAACAGGTTCAGTTGATGTCCAGTAGTAATTGTAAATGTTTTTGAATCTGACAGAAGGCTGATATTTTGCTTAGTCAGTTCAGATATCTCGAAATTCCGGTATTGTTTTTCAAGACCTGAAACCAAAACATCTCTATTTTCCTGAGGAAAATTTTGTTGCTTTTCATCAATCTGCGCACTGAAATTCTCCAGTTTAGGGAATCGGTTGTAAAAAGATTTCAGCTCAGGCTTTTCATCTAAATAGTCTACAATGAGTTTAGCGAAATATCCCGAGTTTTGATAGCTGATACAGTCAGTTGGCATGGCAGAACTTGCTTACGGATTGGTTACAAAACTTCCAAAAATATAATCGTCCCCGAGCGTGAAAGTACTATTCCCTTTCTTTAGCACCAACTTCTTAAAATGGATCGTGTGCTGGTAGCCTGATCCATAAACTGAGGTAACCACTTCAATCATTCCACTGGTTCCGTCAACTCCTTCAACAGCATCCCATTGTTGAGTCAAAAGAGGTGTAGAAGGAGTGGTTGCAGCACAAAAATAAGCATCGGTTACAGCATTATTGAATAATCTGTAAGTCAGTTTATTTGTGGCATCAATTAAAGCCGTTTTTGTTGCAGGCTCATTGGGAAATAAAGAGGCATAATTGGTTCCCGGGTCGAAAACAAGGGATTCACTTCCGCTGAAGTTGAAAATTCGGTTGTCACAGCTGCTTTTATCCACCTGATCGTCAAATCCAAAGGCCAAACTACTAATCGTTGTTGAATAATTTCCAAAAATAAAGGTAGAATAAACCTGCGGCCCGGTCGGTTTTTGAAAAGTGATATCTTTGAAAACAACATAATATTTATAACCGGTTATTTTGGTGGCATTTGTAGAAGCGGTGGTCGTTTTGATTGCAGTAGCCGTTATTTGAATAGTTCCTGCTGTCGCCTGCCATTGTTCAGTTACCGAAGGTGTTCCGCTGGGAACTGTTGGACAGATATTATCAGCACTAACTACATCACTGTATCTTCTGTAGGTTACTTTATTTGTTGCATTTATTTGAAGTTCAATAGGTTCTCCATCAAGAGTTTCGTTTTCTGTAAATGTGGTGGCTGGTATTTCAAGATACAGCATTTCGTTATCCTTAACTTTGTAAAGCACATCCTTTAAGGCGCATTTTTGCGCTGCTATTTCAGAAAAATCGATGGCATCAACAGTTAAATTCCCATCATCACAGGCAGTAATCAGAAGTAATAACAAAAATATGCTTAAAATTCTTTTCATTGGATAGGTTTAATTTTAAAGCAAAAATAGCTTTTTTATGCTATTAATTTCTGCTTTTATAATTTAATTAAGAACACTACTTTTTATATTTGCACATGCAAAAAATTTACCTCGATAATGCCGCAACCACACCCATTCGTCAAGAAGTTATAGATGAAATGGTTGCTGTAATGCAAAATGAATTTGGAAACCCTTCATCAACACACAGTATTGGAAGAAGTTCCAAGGCGGTTATTGAAACCGCGCGCAAAACCATAGCCAGACATCTTCACTGTAGTGCTTCTGAAATTGTGTTTATTTCGAGTGCTACTGAGGCGACCAACTGGATTTTAAGGAGTGCTGTCAGGGATTTTGGAGTAAAAAGAATTATCACTTCGAAAGTGGAACATCATGCTACTTTATATACCATTCTGGCATTACAACAGGAATTTGGTGTTCAGGTTGAATATATTGGAGTTGACTCCAATGGATTTCTGGATTATGATAAATTAGAGTCATTATTTTCGGATGATGTTAAAACAATAGTATCATTGATGCATGTTAATAACGAAACCGGGGTAATTAATGATATCAACAGAATAGGGGATTTGTGCCACAGGAATAATGCTTTATTTCATTGTGATACGGTACAGTCTGTAGGGAAAACCGAATTGGATTTGTCACAACTTCCTGTTGATTTTATCGTAGCCAGTGCTCATAAATTTCATGGACCAAAAGGAATTGGTTTTGCATTTGTCCGTAAAAGTCTTGTGTTGCAACCCATGATTTTTGGAGGAGAACAGGAAAAAGGCTGGCGTGCCGGAACCGAATCAGTACATCAGATTGCAGGTATGGCAAAGGCTTTAGAACTAGCTTACCATCATTTGGAAGAGGAAAGAACCTATATTTCCAATTTAAAAGCGTATTGTTTTGCTAAATTAAAATCGGCATTCCCGGAAATAGAAGTCAACGGAAAAAATACTTTTTATAATATCCTCAACATACTGTTGCCTTTTTCTCCTGATAAAACGGCTATGATTTTATTTAATCTCGATATGAAAGGAATTGCGGTATCCCGTGGAAGTGCCTGCCAAAGCGGAAGCGTTAAGCCTTCACATGTCCTTGCAGAAATGCTGTCGGAAGAAAACCTTGCTAAACCAAGTCTTCGGGTGTCATTCAGCCATTACAATACTGAGGAAGAGATTGACTATTTTGTTGAAGGCCTGAAAGGAATCTAGTTTTATTTTACTAAAACCATATATTGCCAAGGTTTCATACTGAAAACATCATCACCTTTCAGGGCTATTTTTTCTCCGGTAAATAATTCAGTGTAGTTTCCTTTCTGGAATTTAGAATTAAGTTTCACCGTTACGGGCTTGTCGCTGTAGTTAATGATCGGAATCACTTTGTCATTGTCTTTAGTTCTGGAAAACGAAAGTACCTGATCTTGTTTGTCATTAAAAATACGAACCATTAATCCACCATATTCGCCGTTCCAAAGCGCATGATTTTTGTGTTTCAGGTCAAATAATTTTTTAAATAAACCTTCGTAAGGCATTTTACTCCAGTCAATCTGATCTTTGTCAAAGAATTTTAATGAACGGTTCAAACCTGCTTCCTGTCCACCATAAACCAAAGGCATTCCGTTAGCCGTTCCACATAAAACCATCGAGGCTTCCAATCCGTCACCAAAGTTGTAAAACATATTATGGTTCCAGGAATTCATGTCGTGGTTGTCGGTGAAAAGCATCCGGTAACCATTGCGGGGGAAAGTGCTTACATCGTGCGCCATGTATTCGACTAAACCTGCCATGCTCTTTTTATCTCTTGTAACCGCTGTCATTTTATCAAAAAGGGTCCAGGAATAAGTCATGTCAAAGGCTTTTTTGTGTAAATCTCTGGCTTCCCATTCTGCAAGCATAAATACAGGCTTCACAGCATCCATTTCAGCCCGGGCATTATCCCAAAAATCCGTAGGAATGAAACCTGCCGTATCACAACGATAACCATCAATATTAAAATCTTTAACCCAATATACTAAAGCCTCGGTCATATATTTTCTCAAACCGGCCTTGTCATAATCAAAGTCAACTACATCATCCCAATCATACCAAGGAGTTGGCTGAAAGTTTCCTTCTTCGGTTTTGGTGTACCAGTCCGGATGATCTTTGGCCAATTGATTATCCCAAGACGAATGATTAGCTACCCAATCTACAATAACATGCATTCCCATGCTGTGGATTTTGTCAACCAAATGCTTAAAATCCTGTTTGCTTCCAAACTCAGGGTTGATTCCGTAATAATCTCTAACCGAATATTCACTGCCAAGCGTTCCTTTTCGTTTTTCAACTCCAATCGGATTTATGGGCATCAGCCAAATAATATCGATTCCCATAGCTTTGATTCTTGGTAAATG